>NZ_JBFUHH010000092.1:0-16631 GCF_056402495.1 Microvirga sp. P4_A5
GTTGAGGGCTGGGTGAGCGCTATTCCCTCCCCCTTTGTGGGGAGGAGAGAGTCGTTCACTCCACCGTCACGGATTTTGCGAGATTGCGCGGCTGATCCACGTCTTTCCCCATGAAAACCGCGGTGTGATAGGCAAGCAGCTGGATCGGCACCGCATGCACGATGGGCGCGACGATTGGGTGCGCCGATGGCATGACGATGGTCGCCATCGTCTCCAGGTCGGTCTCCAGCGCGCCCTTCTCGTCGGTGATCAGGATGATGCGTCCGCCTCGCGCCGCGACCTCCTGCATGTTCGAGACCGTCTTCTCGAAAACCGCATCGTACGGCGCGATGACGATGACCGGCATCGTCTCGTCGATGAGCGCGATCGGGCCGTGCTTCAATTCACCGGCGGCGTAACCCTCGGCGTGGATGTAGGAAATTTCCTTGAGCTTCAGCGCCCCTTCGAGCGCGAGCGGATATGAGGTGCCTCGGCCGAGATACAGGACATCCTTGGCTTTCGACAGTTCACGCGCCAGGATCTCGACCTGGCTCTCGCGCTTGATGGCCTCGCTCATGAGGCCGGGGATGCCGATCAGCGCGTCGACCAATTCCTTCTCGTCGGCGTCGCTCAGCGTTCCACGGGCCCGCCCGGCCGCGATGGCGAGGCACAGCAGAACCGCCAGCTGGCATGTGAAGGCCTTGGTGGAGGCGACGCCGATCTCGACGCCCGCGAGCGTCGCGGCAATGACATCGCTCTCCCGCGCCATGGTCGAGGTCGGGACGTTGACGACCGAGACGGTGTGCTGCTTCTCGGCGGTCGCGTACCGCAGCGACGCCAGCGTGTCGGCGGTCTCGCCCGACTGGGACACGAACAGCGCCAGGCTGCCGGGCTCCAGCGGCGCCTCGCGATAGCGGAACTCCGATGCCACGTCGATTTCAACCGGGATGCGGGCGAGCTTCTCGAACCAGTATTTCGACACGAGTCCTGCGAGATAGGCGGTTCCACAGGCGGAGATCGAGAGCCGCTTGAGGTCTTTGAAGTCGAACGGCAAATTGAAAGGTATTTCAACGCGTCCCGCCGTGAAATTCACGTAATGGGCGAGAGTGCGGCCGACCACTTCGGGCTGCTCGTGGATTTCCTTTGCCATGAAATGGCGGTGATTGCCCTTGTCGGCGAGAAACGACCCGGTGGCGATCTTGTGACGGGTCCGCTTGGCCTTCTGGCCGGCTTCGTCGCGGATATCGACGCCCTTGCGCGTGAGGATCGCCCAATCGCCGTCGTCGAGATAGGCGACCTCGTCGGTAAAGGGCGCCAGCGCCAGCGCGTCGGACCCGAGATAGTTCTCGCCGTGGCCGTAGCCGATGGCGAGCGGCGCGCCGTGGCGCGCGCCGATCATCAGGTCGTCCTCGCCGGCGAAGATGAACCCGAGGGCGAAAGCGCCCCTCAGGCGCGGCAGGGTAACGGCCACCGCCTCGATGGGCCCACGCCCCTGATGCATCTCCCAGGTCACCAGCTGCGCCACCACCTCGGTGTCGGTCTCGGTCTGGAACCGAACGCCTTTCGATTCGAGGCCCGTCTTCAGCTCGCGGAAATTCTCGATGATCCCGTTATGGACCACCGCGAGCTTGTCGGTGGCGTGCGGATGAGCGTTCGTCTCGTTGGGCTTGCCATGCGTCGCCCAGCGGGTATGGCCGATCCCGATCAGGCCCGGAAGGGGCGAGCTGTCGAGTTTGGCCTCGAGGTTGCGCAACTTCCCTTCCGCCCGGCGGCGATCGAGTTTGCCATCGTCGAGGGTCGCGACGCCCGCTGAATCGTATCCGCGGTATTCGAGGCGCTTGAGGGCTTCGACGATCTGCTGCGCCACGGGGCGGGTGCCGACGATTCCTACGATGCCACACATGGTTCACGCATCTTTCTGGCGCAACGCCGCCGTTGGGAAGGTTATCTCGCTGCTACAGAGCGCAGAGGATCACCTCAAATCAACTCGCATGACGGATTGTGACACGGGGCGGCCGCCGAGGTTACTTCTTTGAAGGGTTATTTCTTTTTGGCGGCGAGCCCGGCCTCGCGAAACGATTTGGCCCAGTTTTCCTTGTTCACCTGACGTCCCCGTCCAAGCGCCAGCGCCTCGCCCGGCACGTTGTCGGTGATCACCGAGCCCGACCCCACGAAGGCGCCGGCGCCGATCGTGACAGGCGCCACCAGCGAGGAATTCGAGCCGATAAAGGCGCCCTGCCCGATCTCCGTGCGGTATTTGCCGAACCCGTCGTAATTGCACGTGATGGTGCCGGCGCCGATATTCACCTCGGCCCCGATAGTGGCGTCGCCCAGATAAGTCAGATGGCCGACCTTGGAGCCGGTCCCGAGCACCGAATTCTTGATCTCGACGAAATTCCCGACTTTCGCCTTCTCGCCGATGGAAGCGCCGGGCCGCAGGCGGGCAAACGGGCCGACGGCGGCCCCCAACTGGATGTGGGCGCCTTCGAGATGGCTGAAACTGTGGATCACCGCGCCCCGCTCGACCACCACGCCCGGCCCGAAAACCACATGCGGCTCGATGATGACGTCTCTTCCCAGCCGCGTGTCATAGCTGAGAAAGACGGTCTCGGGGGCCACCATGGTGACGCCCGACAGCATGGCGGCCTGACGGAGGCGCTCCTGAATCATCCGCTCCGCATCGGCAAGCTGCGAACGGTCGTTGACGCCATGCACCTCCGCCTCCGGCACCACCACGACGGCCGCCTGGTGACCGGCGGCCCGGGCGAGCGCGACCGCGTCGGTGAGGTAATACTCGCCCTTGGCGTTCTCCTTGCCGATCTTCTCGAGGATCGCGAGCGCCACGTCGCCGCGCAACGCCATGAGGCCGCCGTTGCAGAGCGTGATGGCGCGTTCCTCGTCGCTGGCGTCCTTGTGCTCGCGGATATCGATGAGGTCATCGCCCGACATGATGAGGCGGCCGTAACCGGTGGGGTCCCGCGCCTCGAAACCGAGCGACACGACGGCGGCGTCCTTGCGCAGGGGCTCGCGCAACTGGGCCAGCGTATCGGGGCTGACCAGGGGCGTGTCGGCGTAGACCACGATGACGTCGTCGTCCTTCCGCGCCAGCGCCTCGCGGGCGCTGAGCACCGCATGCCCGGTGCCCAGCCGCTCCCGCTGGATGAAGATTTCCACATTGGCGTGGCGCGCAGCCTCCTGGGACACCCGGTCGCTGTCGGGACCGACGACGACGGCGATCCGTGTCGCTCCGGCCGCCATCACGGTTTCGAGCACGTGGCCCAGCATCGACCGGTTGGCGACCTCGTGGAGAACCTTCGGCCGGTCGGAGCGCATCCGCGTGCCTTCCCCGGCCGCCAGCACGATGGCAAGGCAGGTCTGCTGGGGCTTGTGAGCGTGGGTCTCTGATTTCGTCATAAGGTATCGTATCCAACGATGATTTAACCCGAGCTATCGCATAAACGGGTCCTCGGGCAACGTCTTGCCCACAAATTGCCAGGATCCCTCACCAACTCGTTTACATCGCACCCGTCTTTGCTGATATGTACGGGCCTTTCATCCGGGCCCTTCGGCCTCGTTCGGACAAGAGTATCACCGTGCCGGTATTGCCTGGGGGTTCGTCCCCTTTCCTTCCTCGTCGGCGCGACATGCTGGCCTATCTCGGCGCGGGCGTCGCGGGTGTCGCTCTTTCGCCCGTCGCGAAAGCCCAGACTCCTCCGGCGATCATTCAGACGACATTGGGCGACGGCCAGCGCTTCGACACCGCAACCGTCATGAATTTGGCGCGTCAGCTCTCCCGCAAGGCCTTCGTCTCTCCGCCGAACGACCTGCCGGATGCGTTTTCGAACCTGAATTACGACCAATACGTCGCCATCAAGAACCTGCGTCCGCCGATCTGGATGAATGACGGGCGGGGAATCGCCGTCGAACCGCTCCACCGGGGCTTCGTGTTCAGCAATGCGGTCGATCTTTTCATCGTCGAGGACGGGATCGTGCGTCGGGTCGGTTTCGATCCCACGCAATTCGATTACGGAAAGCTCAGTCTCCCGGCCAATCTTCCCGACCTCGCCTTCTCGGGCTTCCGCCTCGTGGCGAATCTGGGCGACGGAAAGCCGTTCGATTTCGCCATCGTGCAAGGCGCGACATTCTTCCGGGCCATCGCCCGGGGCCAGAATTTCGGCGCCATCGCCCGGGCGCTGACGCTGAAGCCTGCCGATCCGAAAGGCGAGGAGTTTCCGGTGTTCCGCGCCTTCTGGCTGGAGCGGCCGGCGGTCGGCAGCAACAGCATCACGGTGCATGGAATTCTCGATTCGGAATCGACCAGTGGCGCGCTGCGCATGACCTTCCGGCCGGGTGACATGACCATCGTCGATGTGGAAACGACCCTGTTCCCCCGCGTCAACATCGATCACGTCGGATGGGGCGGCATCGGGTCGACCTATTTCTACGGCCCCAACGATCGCTCCAATACGGACGATCTCCGTCCCTCGGTCTATGAATCCTCCGGCCTGCAGATGCTGAACGGCAAGGGCGAGTGGCTCTGGCGCCCGCTGCAAAATCCCAACACGTTGCAGATCTCCGCTTTCGTCGATCAGGCGCCGAAAGGCTTCGGCTTGCTGCAGCGCGATCGGTCCTTCGAGATTTTTCAGGACGACGAACAGCGGTTCGACCGCCGGCCGAGCCTCTGGATCGAGCCTTTGGGCGAATGGGACCAGGGCAGCGTGCAGCTTCTCGAAATTCCCACCGACGCCGAGATCAACGACAACATCCTCGCCTATTGGCGACCCAAGGCGCAGCTCGCGGCCGGGTCCGAGGTGCCGTTCGCCTATCGCCAATATTGGTGCTGGTCGCCGCCCGAGAGGCCGCCCTTGGCAACCGTGTCGGCGACCCGCGTGGGTCGTGGATCCGGTGGGCGTCGGCGCCGTTTTGTCGTAGAGTTCACCACGGAGGCACTGGGCGAAAATCCGCCGCAGGACATCAAGTCCGTTCTCACGGTGGGGCCCGGCGCCTTTCACAACCTCCGGCAATGGGTCTATCCGGAGCGAAAGGCGGTACGCGTCGGATTCGAACTTGACCCGGGCAATGAAAACGCGTGTGAGATGAGGCTCATCCTCGAAGCAGGCGGCAAACCGATTAGCGAGACATGGCTTTATCGTTGGACACCTTGAGTCCCGACACCAATCCGGCCCCCCTGCGGCCCGGCGCCGTCATGCCTCCTGAGAGCCACCTCGAGATGCCGACGCAATCGCTACGGCGGTGGTCCGCGTCCCAGGAGCGCAAGCAGGTCGTCGACCGTTCGAAGCTGCGGACGCGTTTGGCGCGGCTCTTCGTGTTCGGTGGCGGGCTGCTGCTGACGGCCTTCGGCACCTACGAGATGTATCAGGTCGTGTCGATCAGCCGTACGACCGTGCTGCAGTGGGTGTTGGTGGCGTTGTTCACGGTCAATTTTTCGTGGATTGCCGTTGCGTTCACCAGTGCGCTGCTCGGTTTCCTCGCGCTGCTCACCGCCCGACGGGCGCCCGAAGGGCTGCCAGCGAGCCTGTCGAAGCGCACGGCCGTGGTCATGCCGGTCTATAACGAGCAAACCTCACGGACCTACGCGGCCCTCGAAGCCATCTACGAATCCGTGGAGGCGACGGGCCTCGGTGCGCAGTTCGATTATTTCATCCTGTCCGACACCACCGATCCCGACGCGTGGATCGCCGAGGAGCGGGCCTTCCTCGCCCTGCGCGACCGGCTTGGGCCAGGAGCGCGATTCTATTACAGGCATCGCGAGAAAAATTATCATCGCAAGGCAGGCAACATCGCCGATTTCGTGAGACGCTGGGGCGGCCATTACGAGCACATGCTCGTGCTCGACGCCGACAGCCTGATGACCGGCGAGTGCATCGTGCGCCTCGCCGCCGCGATGGAAGCCGATCCGGATGCCGGCATCATCCAGTCCCTGCCCCTCATCATCAACCGCAACACGCTGTTTGCCCGTCTCCAGCAATTCGCCGCCCGCGTGACCGGCCCCGTCATCGCCACCGGATTGTCGGTCTGGATGGGTCGCGACGGCAATTACTGGGGCCACAACGCCATCATCCGCACCGAGGCCTTCGCGGCGCAGGGCGGGTTGCCGGATCTCAAGGGCAAACCTCCGCTGGGCGGCCATATTCTCAGCCACGACTTCGTCGAAGCGGCGTTGCTGCGCCGCGCGGGATGGGACGTCTACATGCTGCCCGATCTCGGTGGCTCCTACGAGGAAAGCCCGCCTTCGCTGATCGATCTGTCGGCACGCGACCGGCGCTGGTGCCAGGGCAACCTCCAGCACACCCGCGTCATCGGCGCCAAGGGTTTGAAACTCGCCACCCGCCAGCATTTCGCCACCGGCATCATGTCGTACCTGGCGTCGCCGTTCTGGCTGTTCCAGCTCATCGTCGGTATCGCGCTGGTGCTGCAGACGACCTATATCCGCCCGGAATATTTCGCCCGCGACTTCAGGCTCTATCCGATCTGGCCTCGGTTCGATCCCGAGCGAGCCTTGACGCTGTTTGCCATCACCATGGGCATCCTGATCGCGCCGAAGATCTTCGGCCTGATCCTCATGCTGGTCCGCGGCAAGGATCGCCGCGCATCGGGCGGGTCGATCCGCCTCGTCGTGTCGGCCGTCATCGAAATCACGCTCTCCGCGCTGCTGGCGCCGATCCTGATGCTGATCCAGTCAGGATCGGTGTTCCAGATCCTGCTTGGACGGGACACCGGCTGGCAGCCGCAACGGCGCGACGACGGCTCGATCCCGATCGAGGACATCGTACGCCGCCACCGGTCGCATACGTTGCTGGGCGCGCTCGCGGGCATCTCCGCCTTCCTCATCGCCACCTCCCTGTTTCTGTGGATGTCGCCGACGATCCTGGGCCTCCTGCTGGCGATCCCGCTCTCCTGGCTGAGCGGCCAGCTCGGCGCCGGACTCGCGCTCAAGCGCCTGGGCCTCCTGCGCACGCCCGAGGAATTCGAGCCTCCCCCGATCGCGACCCGCGCCAATGCCTTGCAGGCGCGCAACGCGGAGTTCGATTTCGACGACAAGGACGGCCTTGCTGCCCTCTACGCCGATCCCGCTCTTCGTACCCGTCACGCCGAAATGCTGCCCCCCGCCACGCCGCGCCGCCGCGGCGAGATCGACACGGAGCGCGCGCTCGCCGAAGCGCGCCTGAGCGACGCCGAGACCATCGAGGACGCGCTCGTCTGGCTCAAGCCCAAGGAGCGCATGGTGGTGATGAGGGATCCGGCGATGCTGGAACGGCTCGTGCAGCTGAAACCGGCGAGCACCGGCGTGTCGCGGGCGGCGGAGTAGACACGCTCCCTCCCATTGCCGTAACGCCTCGATCCTGGCCACCCGCCTTCGCGATTGGGGATTGACCAGCCAACAGGAGTGGACTGAGCGAACCGTCCGGCTGAAGGGCGGGACGAGACGGCCGCCAAGTCACCGTGAAGCGCTGAACCAGCGACCGGAATGAGATCTCACGAAGTCAGACGGCTCGGCTTCAGATCGCCGCTCTGCTCGAGCAATGAATGCGCCGTCGAGGCGATATGCGCTTCGATGCGCTTGAGATCGCGCACGATGTCGAGTTGCAGTGCGCTGGTGTCGCCGCCGGATTTGCCGGAGCGGAGCTGCTCGAAATGCCGCTGCGTCATGGTCCGCTCGAACTCGCGGAAGCGCTCCTTCTCGGCGACTAGCCGGCGGGCGGAACCGATATCCTGGAACATCAGCACCGATGCGGCGAGGTGAAGGTGCTCCATCAGTTTGCCGTGCATCTGGTCGATCTCCGCGAGGCTGTCCTTCGGCAAGCGGAGGTGGTTCTTGATGCGCTTGGCCGCAAGCTCCATCAGGTTCTTGTCGATGATGTCGCCCGCATGTTCGAGGTTGATGGCAAAGGCCAGGATATCCGACAGCCGTTTGGCTTCCTCGTCGTTGAGTGCTTCGTGATTGATCGAACTCAGGTAGCGGCGCACCGCGCTGTAGAGCCGGTCGACCACATCGTCGGTGCGGCTGATGGCTTCCACTTCGCTCATGTCGCCCTCGTGGAAGAGGTCCTGCGAGCCGCGCAGCATCGTCTCGACGATGTCGCCCATGCGGAGCACCTCGCGCGCGGCATTCGAGAGCGCGACGGAGGGTGTTTCCAGGGCATCGTTGTCGAGATATTGCGGCACGCCGGGATCGGATGAGCGGACCTTGTCGGGGAAGGTCTTCATGAGCGCCTTGGCTATCCACGGCAGCGGGAGGATGAAAATCGCCGCCAGCACCACGTTGAAGATGGTGTGGAAATTCGCCGCGAGCCTCGCCGGTGTCGGATCGAACATCACCAGATAGGACAGGATGGGGTTGAGGAAGGGCAGCGCGACGGCGCAGCCGATCATCCGCATGGCGAGGTTGCCGATCGGCACCCGGAGCTTGACCGGATCGCCGCCCATGGCGTCGACCAGTGGGTTGAGGGCGGTGCCGAGATTGGCGCCCAGCACCATGGCGAGCGCCGAATGAGCGTCGATGACGCCCGCGGTGGCAAGCGACATGATGAAGAGAAGCGCTGCGACGCTGGAATGGGCCGCCCACGCGAAAAGGGTTGCCAGCAAGACCAGAATGATCGGGTCGAACGCGATGGAGGCGAGCAGGTTCTTCAACACCACCGAGGATTCGATGGGCCGGATCGTCTCGGAGAGGAGATGAAGCGACAGCAGCATCAATCCGAGACCGATGGTGACCCGACCGAGATCGCGCAGGCGGCTCGACGACCCGCGCCGATAGGCGAAATATCCGAGGAAGATCAAAGCGGGAAAGAGCAGCGAAATATCGAAGGACAACACCTGCACGATCAGCGTCGTGCCCACATTCGCGCCCAGCATCACCGCAAGCGCGGGCACGAGATCGACGGCTCCCCCCGCGGTAAAGGACGACACCATCAGGGCCGTGGCGGTGCTGCTTTGGAGAACCGTCGTCACCCCGAGGCCGGCGAGAAACGCCCGTAACCGGGTGCGCAGCCCAATGCCGAGAATCCACCTGAGATCGCTGCCGAAGGCCCGCTGGACCCCACTGCTGATCATATTGATGCCCCAGAGGAGCAGGGCAATCTCTCCCAGAAGGTGAATCAGGACGGCAGTCGCGGACATTCATTCCTCAGGGCACGAGTGACGTGAAACTCCCTGCTTAGTCCCGTCGCGCCGATCCCGCAATCAGGTTGCCGGCTAATAATGACGCTCCAGGGGGTAATCCCCGGAAAAGATAACGGAAATCGCTCGGCTGGCCTCCCGGCACGGCCCGATGACGCATCAGATCGTCCGAAGCTTGAGCCCACGACGATGCCGTCGCCAGGGAGAAGGATCCTCAGCCTGGCATGGCAGGTTCGCCGCGGGTTCACGACGGGATGTCGGTTTGYGTCGGCAAGCCGCGCTGCCAGGGCCACTTTCCGTCGATTTCCACCTCGAGCGAGAAGCTGAGGAACGTCCGGATGAGGACGATGCCGGCAAGGATCCCGAGGCTTTCGAGCGACGGCTCGATCGCCACAGTGTTGATGATGTCCGCCGCCACGAGGAATTCGAGACCGAGGAGAATCGCGCGTCCGACGCGTGAGCGATAATCCGAATAGGCCCGTATCCCCGTGCCCCTGGGCACCATCTCGCGCAGGTATGCGAGCGTTCCGGCCAGAAGACCGATCACGATGATGGCGATGCCGCCGATCTCAATCAGCCTGGTGGTGACGCGCAAGGCGGAGATAAACCACTCGTCCATTCGAATCCGATCAAATCGTCGCCGTCATCAAAGCACAGTGCGCGACCGTGCGGAATACGGGCGCGAAACCTCGATATTTGAACGCTGGGAATGACCGTTCTACGATAGGCGCCGACGAGCCGACTTCGTAGCGGGATGGCACCATGAGCGATACGATCGACACGCTTCGGCGTGAGCTGGAGGATGCGTTCCAGAGCCGGGCGCATCTCTATCGGGTGATGCTGGACGAGCTCGAAAGCGAGGTCGGACATGATCGCGCGGTCGCGATCCTGACCCGCACCCTGGAGCGGCGCGGTCGCGAGGTGGCGGCAGTGCTGTTTCGCGACACGCCGCCGGAGCCCGAGGCCGTGGGCCTGCGGTTTCTGTCCGTCAGCCCCGATGCGGGCCGGATGTATCCCCACGAGGCGGAGGTCACGCCGGGTGCGATGGAGATCCGGGTTCACCGCTGCCCCCTGAAGGATGCCTGGCGCGACGCCCACCTGCCCGCCGAACGGGTCGCCACGCTGTGCCGTCTTGCGGGAGCATTCGACAAGGGGTTGTTCGAAGCCTCTGGCCTCAGCTTCTCCAACCGGACCTGGACGGAGGCGCGCGGGGGCGGCTGCTGCTGGATCCGGCTCGAACGGCCGCCGACGGCCGGCTGATTTCCGCCGCAAGCGCGTCCCACTCTCTCCCCGCAATCCTCTCTCGACGGATCTTGACATGAATCAGCCCGTTCCCGTTCTCGACCATGTCGTCGTCAATGTCCTCGGCGAGCTCGATCGCGCGTCCGAGCAATATCGCCGCCTCGGGTTTCAACTGAGCGAGCGCGGACACCATACCTTGGGCTCGAGCAACCATCTGGCGATCTTCGGCGAGAATTATCTGGAGTTGCTCGGTTTCGAGCCGGGGCGGGAGACGGAACGCGCGGATCTCTGGAAGCATCCGCCCGGACTGACCGGCCTCGTGTTCAAGACCACGGACTCGCTCGCACTGCACACCTACCTCGCCAACAAGGACATTCCGGTTGAGAACCCCGCCGAGTTCTCGCGACCCGTGGCGCTTCCCGACGGCTCTCACGATGCGTCGTTTCGAGTCGTGCGGCTCGGGACGCAATTGATCCCCAACGGGCGCGTCTTTTTCTGCCAGCACTTCACTCCCGAACTCGTCTGGCGTGACGAATGGCGGCAACATCCGAACGGCGTCAGCGATATCGTCGGGTTCGCCATCGCGGCCTCCGAGCCCGATCGGACCGCCGCGCTCTATCGATCGATCTTCGGAGTGCATTCCGTCACCCGGATCCAAGGCGGCTTTTCCGTGCAGGCGGGGAGAGCGACCGTTTCCATCCTCACGCCGGATGAGGTCGCGGGGGTCTTCGCCGACGCCGCGCCGGCAAGCGACGACACCTCCGACCGCATGGTCGCGCTGACCCTGAAGACGCGGTCCGTGCCGGTCGTCGAGGCCCTTCTCGCAGCGGCAGGCATTTCCTATGCCCGCGAGGAAGATCGCATTCTCGTGCCGCATTGGGAGGCCGAGGGCGTGGCTCTCGCCTTCGTCGAATAAGCTACCTCGGAACGAAGAACGGCGTAACCTGAAGTTCGGGCTCGTCGAACGCTTCGAGCGCGTCGCGGATGGTGGCGATATCTTCGCGAAAGAGACTTTTCACGATCGCGGTCGAAACCCGTTCGGCCGCCACGTTGACGCCGGGGATATCGCTCGCGATGGCCCCCTGGCTCAGCGCCGCGCCGTGATTGACGAGGTGGATGCGCGAGAGCTCCGGGCAGAGGCCTGGCTCCCTTTCCCGCAATTCGAAGCCTTCGCCGAGATAGGGGAAGTCGCCAAGCTCCGCCCGCCTTTGAGCTTCGGGCGGTTCATAGCGATCGCGCCAGCGTGCCACCAGCGACGCCAGCGCGCCGATCTCCGGAATCGCGGCTGCGTCCACGTGGAAGCCGGTGCCGACGATCAGGAAATCATGCGAACGCGGCTCGTCTTCGCCGCGAAGGCGGATCGACGCTTTGCCGTCGCGCCGCACGGCGCCCTCGACGGCCTTTCCGAAATGGATGTGGAACTCCGGCTGGCGCAAGGCCCGCCGCACCGTCTCGTGCGGTGGCGGCGCCTGCACGTCGTTGAGATAGACGAACAGGGCCCAGCGCTCTGCGTCGTCGAGTGCGCTCCAGCCGTGAAAATAGCCCGGCGACGCGGAGCCCCGCCCCTTGTTGATCTGAGGAAGGCTGTCGCGTCGCACATACATGTCGACGCGCCCCGCGCCTTTTTCGAGGGCGGTCGCGGCGTTGTCCCAGGCCGAGGCCCCGCCGCCGACGATGCCGATGCCGCGGCCGCGCAATTGCGCGAAGTCGATCGCCTCGTTGGTGTGCGCTGCAAGGTCCGGCCAGAGATCGGCGTCGATGAAATCCGGGATCTTGTCGCCCCCTGCCCCGCCTCGCCCCGTCGCCAGAACGACCCGGCGTGCAAAGAAGGCGTTGTCGCCGCGCGGGGATGCGGTGGCGATCCTGAGCAATCCTCCGGCGGGCGCGATGCTCGTGACTGCGACCCCGTGTTCCACCGGGAGACGGAGCACGCGCTGAAGCCAGCGCAGATAATCGACCCAGACTCCGTTCTCGATCTTGTAGAGCGCCTCCCAACCCTCCGCGCCGAAGCCGGCCTCGTACCAGGCGCGAAAACTCAGCGACGGAATTCCGAGCGCCGGGCCCGGCAACGTCTTGGGCGAGCGCAGGGTGTCCATGCGGGCGAAGGTCAGCCACGGACCTTCGTTGCCGGCGGCGGCACGCTCAAGGATACGGACGTTGCGCACACCCTTGAAGATGAGAGCGGCGGCGGCTGCGATCCCGTTCATGCCTGCACCGACCACGACCACGTCGGTCACGGCGTTTCCATCGGTTGAGACCACGCTCGCCGGCCAGTTCGCCGCCGGCAGGTTCAGCGTCTCGAGATCGCGGGCGACACGAGCCTCGAGTTCTCCGATCCGGTCCTCCGGCGACAGGACGATGCTGTGCAACAGGCTATCCACGTTGTCCCCGATCAGGCCTGAGCGTCGGTTTCATAGCGATAGCGAAAGTCGCAATGGCTCGCGCCTTCCATGATGGTCTGCGTCCGGGTCATCTTGAGATTGGGATCGTAGCCCTCGCAGAACGAGCCGTCGCGATTGCAGGACAACAGGCCGCCGATCTCTCCGAGCCCCATGGCCTTGTACATCTCCGCATAACGGCAACGCGTGACATTGAAATCGAAACGGGTCTCGTCGCGATGCAACGGCTCGATTTCGAGGGCGTTCTCGGCGGTCCAGTTGGACTGGATGTCGATGAAGCTCTGGAGGCTGGTGCCGCCTTGCGCCTGTTTGGCGAATTGCGCGGCTTGCGCAATGGAGGAGCGACGGACGGATTCGGAGATGACGTGCCTCGCCTCGTCCTTGCCGACCCGCTCGACAAGGGTCGTGTAGACTTCCTTCAAGAGCTCGGCCTCGATGCGGCGGCGTTCGATGATCGGTAGGTTCTGGGTCATTTCGGCGATCCGTTAGGTGTGGCTGAGCTGCGGCGCGCGCGCAAATTCCGCGAGGGGCATGTCGAGAGACATTGGCGGTGTCCAGTCCCGACCGGGAACCGAGGCGAGCAGCTTTTTCGTATAGGGGTGGCGAGGCGCGGTGAACACCTCGGCGGTCAATCCTTCCTCGACGACCTCTCCGTCMTTCATCACCGCGATGCGATCGCAGATCTGCGCTGCCACGCGCAGATCGTGCGTGATGAACACCATGGAGAGACCGAGCCGCTTGCGCAGATCGGCGAGCAGCCGCAGCACCTGCGCCTGAACCGACACGTCGAGGGCCGAGACGGGCTCATCCGCGACCAGCACCTCCGGACCAAGCGCCAGCGCCCGGGCCAATCCGATGCGCTGACGCTGGCCACCGGAGAATTCGTGCGGATAACGCTCGGTCGAGTCCGGATCGAGGCCCACGAGCGCGAACAGCTCCTTGACGCGCGCATGAGCCCGCTCACGGCTCTCGCCGTGGATGATCGGTCCCTGCGCCACCAGCTCGCCGGCCTTCCGGCGCGGATTGRGCGACGCGAATGGGTCCTGATAGACCATCTGGATCTTTTTCGTCGCCGCGCGCATCTCCTTGCGCGAGAGGCTTGCGAGATCCGTGTCGCCGAGCCGGATCGAACCCGCATCCGGGTCGAGCAGCCGCACCATGCAACGCGCGAGGGTCGATTTTCCCGAGCCGCTTTCGCCCACGATGCCCAGCGTGCCGCCGCGCACCAGGACGAGGTTGACATCCTTCACCGCGTGGGTGACCCGCCTGTGGCGGGCCAGCAGGCCGCCTTTGCGGTAGGTCTTCGACACATGCTCGATCCGCAGGATGACATCGCTGCCGGTCACTTGCGCCGGCGGCGGAACGAGCGGCGGGACGGCCGCGATCAAGGCTCGCGTGTAGGGGTGCCGCGGGGCGTTGAGGACATCGATCGCCGGACCTTCCTCCACAAGCAGGCCCTTTTGCATCACCGCGACGCGATCGGCGATCTCGGCGACGACGCCGAAATCGTGCGTGATGAAAAGCACCGCCGTCCCTTTGCGCCGCTGCAGCTCTTTGATGAGCTTCAGGATCTGCGCCTGCGTGGTCACGTCGAGAGCCGTCGTCGGCTCGTCGGCGATGAGGACGCGCGGCTCCAGCGCCAACGCCATGGCGATCATGGCGCGCTGGCGCTGGCCGCCCGAGAGCTCATGGGGATAGGCCCGTCGCGCGGCCTCGGGATCGGGAATGTGAACGTCCCGTAGAAGATCGAGAACGCGCGCTCTGATTTCGGATGAGCGAAGCGACGTATGTGTCTCGAACATCTCGCCGATCTGGTCGCCGATGGTGCGCAGCGGATTGAGCGCCGTCATCGGTTCCTGGAAGATCATCCCGATACGCGCGCCACGGATGCGCCGCATCCTCTCGTCGTCGAAGGCGAGCAGGTCTTCGCCTTCAAGCAGGATCCTGCCGGCGGTGGCGTGCACCTCGTCCGGGAGCAGACCGAGAATCGCGCCGGCCGTCATCGACTTGCCGGAACCGCTTTCCCCGACGACGCAAAGGATCTCGTTCGGGTGCAATTCGAGCGACACGCGTTCGAGCGCATGGGGCCGATCGGAACCGGGCGGCAGCGAGACGGTGAGTTGATCGATGGTCAGAATGGCACTCATCGCCGCTTCAATCTCGGGTTCAGCGCGTCGTTGAGCCCCTGCCCCACCAGCGAGACGGCCAGCACCGTCAGCAGGATCACGAGGCCGGGGATCGCCGACACATACCATTGGGTACGCAGCACGGAGCGGCCGGTTCCGATGAGGTTGCCCCAGGACGGCACATTGGGATCGGACAGGTTGAGGAAGGCCAGCGCGCTCTCCAGCAGGATCGCCGTCGCCATGATGACGCTCGCATAGACGATCACGGGCGGAAGGGCGTTCGGCAATATCTCGCGGAAGATGATCTGGATGTCGCGCATCCCGAGCGTGCGCGAGGCCTGCACGAATTCACGGCTGCGCAGGGTGAGGAACTCGGCCCGGGTCAATCTGGCGGATGCAGGCCACGAGACGAGACCGATGGCGATGGTGACGGTCTTGATGTCGGAGCCGAACACGGCGACGAGCACGAGAAGGAGAAGGAAATTCGGGAGCGTCTGAAAGGCCTCGGTTATGCGCATCAGCACATCGTCGACGACGCCGCCATAATATCCCGCCAGAGCGCCCAGCACGATGCCGATGGTGATGGCAAGCGCCGTCGCCACGACCCCGATGAGCAGCGAGATGCGGGCGCCGTGAAAAACCTGCGCGGCGATGTCCCGGCCCGTGGTGTCGGTACCGAGCCAGAAGCGCGAATTCACCAACGGCCATTGCAGCGGACGGCCCGCGAGGCTCAGCGGGTCCTTCGGAAAGACGATGGGCGCCGCAAGCGCCATCGCGATCACGAGCACGAGGAGGAGCAGACCGACGATGGCCGCGGGGCTTCTGGCGAGGCGGGTGAGGATTTGCATCATGGCCTCACGTCACGATGCGCGGATCGAGGCGCGCATACAGGATGTCGACGAGGAAATTGACCGCGATGACCAGGAGGGCGGACACGAAGACGATGCCCAGAAGCGTGTTGAGATCGCGCTGAACCACCGACTCGTACGCAAGCCGGCCAAGGCCCGGCAGAGCAAAGACGCTCTCGACCACGATGGAGCCGCCCAGCATGGTGCCGGCCTGCAGGCCGATGAGCGTGACCATGGGCAGGAGTGCATTGCGCAGCACGTGGCGGCGCACCACCCGGCCGGGGCTGAGCCCTTTGGCGCGCGCAGTGCGGACGAATTCGAGGTTGAGCACTTCCAGCATCGAGGCCCGCATGATCCGCAGATAGGTGGCGAGAAAAATCAGCGCGAGCGTCAGGGTCGGCAGAAGCAGGTGCCAGGCGATGTCGAGCAGACGCCGCAGGCCCGTATAGCCGGCGCCGATTTCTTCGAATCCGCCCGCCGGTAGCCAGCCGAGATTGACCGCGAAGATGACGATGCCCATGAGGCCGAACCAGAACGAGGGCGTCGCGTAGAAGATCAGCCCGAGGGTCGAAATCAGCGTATCCGGCCAGCGATTGACATTGCGCGCCGCGAGGACGCCCAAGGCCATCCCGCCCGCGAAGGCGAAGCTCAGGGCCGATCCCATCAGCAGCAGCGTGGTGGGGAGCCGTTCGAGGATCACCGCGGAGACCGGCTTGCCGTAGATGGCCGAGAAGCCGAGATCGAGCTGCAGCAGGCGCCACAGGTAGCGACCGAGCTGGACGGCCACCGACACGTCGAGGCCGTAGAAGCGGCGAAGCTCCTCCATCATCGTAGCATCGCCTCCGCCCATCAGGTCGACGAGCGCGTAGACGGTGTCACCGGGTGCAAGCTGCAGC
>NZ_JBFUHH010000093.1:0-16606 GCF_056402495.1 Microvirga sp. P4_A5
GCGCCCATGTTCTCGAACTTGTCGGCGAGCTCGATTTCCTTGGCGACGGTGACGCCGTCCTTGGTGATGCGCGGCGCGCCGTAGGCCTTGTCGAGCACCACGTTACGGCCCTTGGGACCCAGCGTGACCTTGACGGCATTGGCGAGGATGTCGACGCCGCGGATCATCTTGTCACGCGCGTCGGAGGAAAATCTAACGTCTTTGGCTGCCATAATTTGAATTCTCCAATGGTCAATGAAACGGGACGGGATCCGGCGCGCTAAGCCGCCTTCGCCGTTGAAACGGCGGTCTCGATCACGCCCATGATGTCGGCTTCCTTCATGATCAAAAGATCCTCGCCGTCGATCTTGACCTCGGTGCCGGACCACTTGCCGAACAGGACGCGGTCGCCTGCCTTGACGTCGAGGGCCACGAGCTTGCCGCTCTCGTCACGGGCGCCGGAGCCGACGGCGATGATTTCGCCCTCTTGCGGCTTCTCCTTGGCGGTGTCGGGGATGATGATCCCGCCTTTGCTCTTGTCTTCGGCATCGATGCGACGCACGACGACACGGTCATGCAAGGGACGAAACGTCATGGCTAAATCCGATCTTGGAAAAGAAGAGGCTGAAGGCGTTCACTTAGCACTCCTGCCGGAAGAGTGCCAACGAAAGATTCTGCGCCTTCCCGCCGCCCCCCGCCGGCTGCCCAGCCGGAGGTGATTTCAGAACTCGCGATGGCAAGACCCGAGCCGGAGGCCGTGGCCGGGCTCCCGCCGTGGCCGGCAAGTCGGAGGCGCAGCGGGGCGGCCGGGTCGGGGCGCCGACGGACAATCGTCGCGCACTCAAGCATGGCGAGTGATCCATCCTGCCAATCGCCACAACCTCGCCGCCTGGCTCCATGTCACCAGCGCCTTGCCGCCTCGATCTCATTGTCGAACTCTTCGACGAGGTCGCGGCATGCCTGAGCAAACCGAAGCCTCCGACAAGGCTGCTTCCGGCAAAAAGGGAACCTGTCAGGCGGTGCTGCGCGCGTGAGACTGAAAAGCCCGCAAACTCCGCGCCTAACCGAATCCTATGGCGCGATCGTGTTGGTGGGTTCAAGAGCGTGCAGGGTCGGCTGCTGCGGTCCCGCGTCGACGCAATTATCATCCTGAATGTCGTGAAAGCTGATGCGGACTTTGCCGATGTGCCGCGTCGGATCAGACCCGGCACCGAGGCCAACAAGCCCATTCATGTCACTCACAAGGCACTTGATCCCGCCCGCGAGCCTGATCCGCACTTGGCGATGACGCGCGCGCGCTTCGAAGTCGTTGAGAAGGAACAGGGTGGTCGCATCGACGTCGGCGTCGATCTGGCAATAGCGCTTGTCATCCCTGGTCATGACCTGCATGCCCTCCAGCAGGTCATAAAGATCCTCGGGCCATTCAACGATGGGGTTTTGGCTCATCGGCAAAAGGCTAGCTCCTTCGACAATCGTCAGAAAAACGGCTTCGATAGTGACGCTGGAGCATACGGGGCGGTTCCCTCCGACGCTTAACGGATCTTCGCCCATCCCGATGGGAGGCGCGTCGATCCCGCTGCTCTTTCCATGATCGGGCTGAGGGCCCTTGCACCGATCTGGGGATCCGTCTGGTCATCGGGTCGTCTCGGAGCGGCCCGACTGCCCGGCAATCGGGGTTGTCAGACTCGCCTCGGCCGCGGCCATCGATCTGGGGTGCGTTGCCTCGCCCGACCCGGCGACACCACGGACCGCCCACAGGCGCGGCGAGCGGTGGTCGGTCGGCGCGCGTCGCCGAGAGGTGCCCGTCAGCCGTCGTGCGCCTCCGCCGCGTTGGCTTTTTGACGTTCTTCCTGCTCGACGCGGATCCATCTCGCCCGCTCGACATACGCCAGCAACTGCATCAACTCCTCATCGAGGCTTTGCATGGCCTCTTCGTCTTCTGCGATTTGCTGCTGCGGCATCCGGAAATCGAACCCGTGCGCTCGGCGTTCACCGTCTTGCGCCTTTTGCCGGCCTGAGGCTGCCTTTTGGTAGAGCGCCGCCCATGTCGTCGCCCGTGTTAACAGGTCATCCAATGTCACGCGGGGATCGCTGTCCGGTGCCCGGGTTTGCGCGCCCGGGGCCGACGTGCGGTTTGGTCGCCCCGGTAACGCGCCGGCGGCACGCGCCTGAAGCCGGGTACGGATACCTTGCAACGCGGCCAGCACGTCGGCCTGAATGGCGTCGAGCGCGGCCCATTCGGCCTGGTGCTTCACCGCCAGTTGCGGGCGGTCGAGGATCGGCCGGCCCGGCGCACCCCTGCTTAGACCCTCGGGGGCATCGGCGCGCTGCCACTGGTGCGCGGCGGCGCGTCGTTCGATCGCCTGAAGCGAGAGGAAGTACCGCATCGCCAGGGAGGCGTCGCCGGCTCCCGTTTCCCATTGGTCGCGGATGGACTGCCAGGTACCGTCGGTTAGCTTCGACGGGTCATTCGCGTCGGTTTCTTGACGTTCTTCCTGCTCGCGGTAGGTTTGGTCGGCCTGGTCGACATAGACAAGCATTTCCTCCCACATCTCATTGCAGCTTTCAATGGCCTCCGCGTCTTCTGCG
The DNA here is from genome assembly GCF_056402495.1 of Microvirga sp. P4_A5. Lineage (NCBI taxonomy): Bacteria > Pseudomonadati > Pseudomonadota > Alphaproteobacteria > Hyphomicrobiales > Methylobacteriaceae > Microvirga > Microvirga sp. P4_A5. The sequence continues at coordinate 2,569 of NZ_JBFUHH010000093.1, forward strand.
GTTTGGTGCTGCTGCATCCGGGAATCGAACCCGTGCGCCCGGCGTTCGCCGTCTTGCGCCTTATGCAGGCCTGAGGCTGCCTTGTCGTAGAGCGCCGCCCATGTCGTCGCCCATTTCAACACGTCATCCAGGGTCACGCGGGGATCGAGGCCCGGTGCGCGGTCTTGCGCGCCCGTGGCCTTGCGGTTTTGACGGCCCGGTGACGCGCTCGCGACACGCGCCTGAAGCCGGGTGCGGATGCTCTGCAACGCGGCCACCATGTCCGCCTGAAGGGCGTCGATCGGTGCCCATTCGGCCTGCTGCTTGAACGCCAGTTGCGCTCGGTCGAGGATCGGCTGGTCACCCCCGTCGGAGCCATTCGCCCGCCGCCCTTCGGGGGATCGTTCGCCTGCACCCTCGCAGGCATCGTCGCGCTGCCACTGGTGCGCGGCGGCGCGGCGTTTGATGGTCTGCCGCGAGACGCCGTAGCGCGCCGCCAGCGAGGCGTCGGAGGCTCCCGTTTCCCATTGGCCGCGGATGGCCTGCCAGGTGTCGTCGGTCAGCTTCGGCATGTCATGTGACTCCCGTTGACGGCGGGGAGCTACCCCGGTCCGGGAATAGTGCGCAAGGGGTCTCATCACCCCTTCGCTGCCTTGCCAGCTCAGGGCTGCCACGAGAGGGTCGCGGTAAATTTATCCTAAAACCAAGCTAAAATATGCGCTCTGAGATTATACTCGCGCGGGATATATCTATCCCATGCGGCAGGCCAACCTCTCCGACAATCTCATCGCCATGCTCGATCGGATCAGCGAGCGCCTCGCCGCGACCGGCAAAAGCGAGCGCGGGGCGGCGAAAGAGGCGGGTCTCTCTGGCTCGACCATCCGCAACATCCGCGAGGGCAAGGTCGCTTCGCCGCGCCTTGACACCCTCCGGCGTCTCGCCCCCGTCCTTGACACCAGCGTCGAATGGCTCGCCTTCGGGACGGCGGGCGAGAGCGGCCCGCCGGCGACCACCTCTTACGCCGCAAGCCTCTCTTACGATCTCTCCGAGGCGGACCCCTTGGTGAAGGCGCCCGTGCGGGGCATCCTCGAGGCCGGTTCGTTTCGCCCCGTTGCGGATCGTGCTGACGGGCCGCCCCTCGTCGAGGCCGTGCCGCGCGACCGGGACTATCCCGACGCCAGCCTGGTGATCTTCGAGGTCGCCGGCGATTCAATGAATTCCCTGACGCCGTACCCGCTCCTCCCCGGCGTTCGCGTCATCGCGCTCGATTATCGAGATCCGCAGGGACGCCTGGCCTTGCGCGACGGCATGGTCGTCGTCGTCGAGCAAAAAACCGACGGCGATCGCCTGCGCGAGTTGTCGGCCAGGCAGGTCGAACTCTACGAGGATCGGATCGAATTCTGCCCCCGCTCCACCAACCCGCGGCACCGGCCCATCATCATCCCGCGAGACACCCGCCCCGACCGCGAGGGTGAGGTGCGGGTCGTGGCGATCGTCCGCGACATCGTCTGCCGGGTGCCCTTGCGCTAGCACCGCGCCGTGACGCAAACCGCCTGAGGATGACGCCAGTCGCGCTAAAATAAGCGCGAAACACTTGCCGCGCTAATTAAAGTGCGATATCGTGCTTCGATCGAACTGGCGTTGCTCAAAGGCTGTCGGCAAGCGCGACCGCCATCCGTCGCACCGGTGCTCCCGTGTCCCGCGTGGCTCCACCGATGGTGAACGGCTGGTCGCTGGCGCGGTCGTCAGTTCACGCGATGACCAAGGGCCGGTCAGCAGGCTTGCCGGCGCTGAGGCCTGCGACGGACCGCGCGGACGCCCACCTGGTGGTCGTGCAAGAAGAGGGAATGCCGATGACAGGCATCGTCATGGACGCGCGCAAAGCCCTCGATGCGGCGCGGCTTCTGAAAGAGCAGATCGTGCAGCTGGCGGCGGGCGACACCGAGTTCATTCGCGACACCCTGGAGGGCGAGATTGCGTTCGAAGAGATGGCGCGCGCCCTGCTCGCCAGTCTGGGCGACGATGAGGCCTTGATGGCCGGCCTCAAGGCATACGGCGATGACCTCTCCGCCCGCCGGGACCGCATTGCCGGGCGCATTCAGCTCAAGCGCGCCCTCCTCGCCTCGGCGCTTGCAATCGCCGAGCGGCCCAAGCTCGAACTCGACATCGGCACCCTCAGCCTGACCCAGGTTCCGCCCAAGGCGCAGGTCATCGAGGAGGCCGACATCCCGGCCTCCTATTGGCGGCCGCAGCCGCCGCGGCTCGACCTCAAGGTGCTGACGGCGGACCTCCGCGACGGCACCCGCGTCCCGGGCGCGACCCTCACCAATGGCGATCACACCGTCACTATCCGCAGGAGATAAAGATGGCTGTCGTCTCCCTCCCCGGCCCGGCCGCCGCCACCCCCTACGACCCGCGGACGCTGGCGCTGATCCGGCGCACGGTCGCCGCCGGTTGCAGCGACGACGAATTCAATCTGTTTATGCACACGGCGCGCCACCTCGGTCTCGATCCGCTGCGTCGGCAGATCTACGCCGTCATCGACGACGCCGGCAGGCCGGGGCGGCGGCGCATGGCGATCATCACCGGCATCGACGGTTTTCGCACCATTGCCGCGCGCAGCGGCAATTACCGTCCCGATGACAACGCTCCCACCTTCAAGATCGACCCGAGCCTGAAGGGAGCCGCCAATCCGGCCGGGCTGGTCAAGGCGACGGTGCGCGTGTTCAAGTTTTCGCACGGCGCCTGGCACAAGGTGACCGCCGTCGCGCACTGGGACGAATACGCGCCCGTCAGACAAGAGGCCGAGGCATCCGATTGGATCGACACCGGCGAGGCCTGGCCGGAGAGCGGACGTGCCATCGAGAGAGAGTGCGCGCGCGGCGCGCTGACACCGCGCCTCGATCCCCTCGGCAACTGGGCGAGGATGCCCCGCCTGATGCTCGCCAAGGTCGCGGAAGCCCTCGCCCTGCGCAAGGCGTGGCCCGAAGACTTTGCCAATGTGTACGCGAGCGAAGAGGTCGACCGCTCGCGCGCGGCCGCCTTGCTGCCGTCGGAGGGAGCCAAGGCCGGCGCGACCGAGGAGCGCCTCGCACGCATCGGCGGCGTCGAGACGATCCTCATCGACTGGATGGACAACCAGCCCCTGTGCGGCGTCCCGGTGGGACAATTCGCCGACCGGGTGATGGCCTTCCTGCAGGAGAACGCCTCGGATCCGTCAGTGGTGTCGCGTTGGACGGAACGCAACCGTCATGCCTTGCGCGAGTTCTGGGCGCGCGCGCCGGGGGATGCGCTGGAATTGAAGAAGCACATCGAGATGGCCGGCGCCGCCTCGCGCGGCGTCGACCCCTAGATACCGGCAACGCCATTGCGGTGTGCGGAGGCGTTTGCCTGCGCCGCATCCCGGCTGCACCAGCAAGGCGTCGATCCCGCACCGAACCCGTCGCCGGTTCAACCGGATTCCTCACGCAAGGAGTGTCGCATGCCGCGAAAACCGTTCTCAAGACGCGACCTTGCCCGGCGTCTCGCRCATTTTGGTTATCGGTGCCGCCGATGTCGGGGCGAGATCAATGGACGGTCGGGCCTCGAGTGGGACCATCACATTCCGCTCGCCATTGGGGGCGAGGATGCGTTGCACAATCTCGACCCGCTCTGCGTGCGCTGTCATCGCCTGAAAACCAGGACTGACGTGTCTCGCATTGCCAAGGCCGTCCGGGTCCGGCTCAAGCACCTCGGCATTCGCCAGCCGAGCCGCTTTCCGGGATCGCGCGCTTCCCGCTGGAAGAAGAAACTTGATGGATCCGTGGTGCGGCGGTAATGCCCGAACATCACCGCCCGACGCGGTCGGCGTTCGGACTAGGCTTGCGCGAGGCGCAGATCCGGCGGGCGATCACCCGACTCGAGGATCTAGGATTGATCGAGCGGGCGCGGGTGCCCGCATTCCAGCGCGATAAGGAACGTCGCCTCGTCCCATGGTGAACAGCCAGCTCTTGCTACCTAGTGAGCGTTTCAACGCGCGTTTGAAACAGTTTGAGGTAGACCGACGCAACGGCATGGCCAAGACATGCCGCTCGGCGGCCCGTTACAGCATGCGGGGACCCCTACCCGCGTTAACGAAACTGGTTAGGGTGCGCTCGGAACTGCGGGATTTACAGGTGGACCTGATCTTTGCAAAGCAGAGGCGAAAACTTTATCTCGCCAAAGAAGCGGCCGGGGGCAACGATGCGGAAGAAGTTGGTCGGGTGGTGGGCATTGACGATCGTCCTCGCATCTCTGGGAAGAGCGGCGCTAATGACTGTCTTTCGGAAGTTCACCACAATACGACGCCGGCCCTAGTGCTTTGATCGGATTCATCTTCGGTTTCACGGCCCTGGCGCTCTATCTTCACAAGCTCCGCCCGCGGCAAGCGTATCTCAGTAATCGTGCGTGGGCTGAAAGCCGCTCCGGGGGCAGTTTTACTGAATAGGCGCGGCGGGGTTCCATAAGACTTCGCGAATACGCAAAAGCGCGTTCCATAAAGGGCCTTATCGGTGTAAAGCGAACGTTAGAACTTGCGCGATATTCGGGTAATCATGGACGAAAATGGATCCAACTAGGCGCAATCTGCTGCTTGGCGGCTCTCTGCTGGGTACCTTTGGCATCGGTGGGCTGCTGCCTTCTGCCTGCGCCATACTCCAGATCAGGGGAAAGACCGGAATGCCGACCATCAGCCCTCCGGAGCGGCCGACTGGAGAAGCCAAGCCCATGCTGGAGGAGGATATCGCACCGGTGCTCGCTCGCCTCGACGCCTGGTATGCTGCCCACTTGTCCCCAGAGAAATACGTGCTCAATCCGCCGGCTACGAACGAGCAGCTGGATGCGTTTGAGCGTCGAATTGGCCTTTCTATGCCGCGTGCGTACCGTCAGCTTTACCAATGGCATGATGGCGAGAGCGACGACCGCTGGGGTCATATCTACGGACTTCCGTTACTTCCGCTGGATCATGCTGCAGCTGCATGGGAATCATGGGCAAGAACATTGGCCGAGTTTGGCGGTAATCCTTACGTAATTCCCGGAGGCGCTTGGCCTAAAAGCTCAGTTGACCCGGCCTATGTTAATCAGCGGTGGATTCCGCTGACCTCTGATGGTTCAGGCAATCATATCGGGCTCGACTTTGATCCTTGGCCCGATGGTCGTAATGGCCAGGTGATCCTCTTCGGGCGGGATGAGGATGTGAAGGTGGTGCTCGCCGGCTCACTCGGTGAGTTCCTCGGTTGGGTCGCAGAACTGTTAGAGCGGGGCAATTTCAGACTGGAGGTGGCTGCCGATGAGACCGTGCTGCGGGAGTTTCGACTAAAGCTGCCGGAAGTAGACCACTTCCACGAAGGAGCACGGATCCTCTTGGGCGCGCCTGGCCAATTCCTTTGATAAGGCCAATCGCTCGGCCGCGGTGAGCGGGCGCAAGGGATCTTTCTGGTGGCGCGACATGGGGCACCTCGCAGCACGAGGATGACCACGCCATTATACCAGATCCCACGGCAGACGACCCACGTTGGGGGCTTGCGCCCCTCCTCACCTCGCGCTGCTTCGCGCCGAGAAACCCGCGCGTTCATTGTCCAGCCTCAAAGACAGTGAGAGCCGAGATCCGCGTCCGCAACGCCGTTTTCGCTTGATCGATGGGCTCGGGCACTGTTTTTGCCGACAGGGCTTCTCTGGCTTTTCGGCCGAGAAAGTAGCCGATCCGCTCGGCATTAGCGCCACTCGGATGGGGGAGACCGTCTAGAACGCGTTCCCGGGCGATAATCCCTTGCGAGGCGAGATGCTGCAATGCCGCTGCGGGTTTGGGACCAAGAGGGAGCCGGGTGTCAGTTGGCCAATTGCGATAAGAACGACCCTTGCGCTTGCGTCCCGCGATGGCGCTTTGGACCCACAGCGCGAACCCAAGTTCGACCGCTTCTCGGTGCGGCCGGTGTTGAAAGGGCCTGGCCCGCGCCCCGGGCGTGTCCCGTCGACGTGTCCGTTGCTGTGCGCATGAAGCAAGTTGAAACTCCGCCTGCTCGCCCTGAGGAACCCAGCATCGCGGCGGTGGGGCGGGACACCGCCGCACCCAGAAAACGTGGGTATAGGTTCCATGGGCGACGGCATAGTCGCCGACATTCCGGGTTATCCAAAACGATGCAAGTTGGCCCGGCCCGTCAGCTGAGACCCCTCAACACCGGCTCCCTCTAAAACTGAAGCCCCCGGCTAAATCACCAAAAAATCGGCGGAGTCGAGACTGACCTTGTTGGCGAGAATCGCAATCTTGATTTGAGTCGCGGAACCCGTTCCGTCGGGATCGAAATAGAGCGAGCCCGTGGCCTTGTCGTAGATGATGCGAGTGAGAGCATCCTCGGCCTTCCGGCCGAGATGAAAGAAGTCATCCTTAAGCGGCTGGTTCGGAACGCCGGTGTTTTTTAAAAAAGTCCGGTCGAGGTGGAAGAGATCGCCACCCGGTTCGAAGTCCGTGATCCTGTCGACATTGGTGAGCCGGTGCGGTTTGCTGTTGAACACGAAAACGTCGTCTCCCGCGCCGCCCGTCAGTGTGTCCCGCCCGGGGCCAGCCGACAAATGGTCGTTGCCACTCTCGCCGCTCAGATGGTCGTTGCCCGCACCGCCGAACAAACGGTCGTTGCCATCCCGCCCGCTGAGGCGGTCGTTTCCGCCGTCGCCGCGAAGCGTCTCGTCCAGGATGCCGCCCTTGATGATGTCGTTGAAGCGGGAGCCGCGAATTTCCTCGAAATCTGCGAGCACATCCCGGCCGCCAAAACCGTCCGTGGCCGTGCCCACCATCAAATCCACGCTGACGCCCTTGCGGGCGGCATCCCGGCTGAAATCCACGCGGTCGTAGCCGGAGCCGCCCAGCAGACTGTCATGGCCGCGTCCGCCGATGAGAATATCATTTCCCGCCGCGCCAACCAGGAGATCGTTGCCGCCGTCGCCGCGGAGGGTGTTCGCCGCATCGTCGCCGGTGATGGAATCCGACCAGCTCGACCCGAGGACATCTTCCAATTCCCACATCGTGTCGCCGAGGGCGTCGCCTGCATACCCCTGGTGGTCGGCCAGATTGACGATGACGGCGGCTGCCGAGTGCGCGTAACTGAGCAGGTCGCGGCCCTCGCCGCCATGAAGCTCATCGGCGTTCCTGCCGCCTTCGAGGGTGTCGTTGCCGGCAAACCCACCGAGCGTGTCCTCGCCACCACGGCCGAGAAGCAGATTGGCGCGCCCATTGCCGAAAATCATGTTGGCGGTGTTGCTGCCGGTCAGGTTCACGGCTTTCGATCCGACCGCCTGCAATGTCTCGATTTCCGCCGACGCCCCGAGGCTGAAGCTCACGCTGGCGAAGACGACGTCGGTGCCCTCGCCTTGTGCTTCAATGACCCCGTGGCGCGTATCATCAATCTGGAAGACGTCGTCGCCCCGGCCACCGAAGAGCTGGTCCGCGTCCCGGGCGCCGCCGACGAGCGTATCGTTGCCATCACCACCGTACACAAAGTCGCCTCCCCGCCACCCGTTCAGGAGGTCGTTGCCGGTGGCGCCATAAATGACGTCATTGAGCAACGAGCCCGTGATGACATCGTCGCCGGCGACAAACAGCGCCAGGGGGAGCCTCGGCGCGTGATCGACCGGGACGTCGGCGCCGGTGATCGCCAGCTGCACTCCGTTCTGTCCCGAACGGGAGCCCGACTCGGCCGCAAGGACGAGTTCGCGAACGACACCCGTCACCTTGCCGTCGGGATGAGCGGCGATCTCATCCCCGACCTCGATGAAGTAGGTGGTGGCATAGGGCCCGGTCTTGATGAGGCGCGCCAAAAAACTGCCATCGCCGGCGTCCTCAAGGCGCCAGTAACTGTTGAGTTCTGGAATGCTTCCACTCGCGTCCATGCGGAGCCGGAAATTAGCGCTGGCGGTGATCGTCGTCATGAATGCTTTTCCCCAACCCGCAATGTTGGCGGCGGCAAGTAGCCGACGCTGCCTGCCGATCCGCTATTGATCAATCGAATACCCTCCCCCACGCCACCATTGCGCAGAGGGCATCCGTTGTGGTGCACCAGCCCTGGCTTCAGACGACGTAGAAGTCGCTCGCCTTCAGCTTCAAACCTTCCTGCAGGCGCGCAAACTTGGTTGGCCCCGCGCCGCCCATTCCGTCCGCGTCGTAGTACAGATAGCCATTGCTCGCGTTGTAGATGATCCGGTCATCCGCATCGTGCGCCAGTTTCGACGTCTTGGTGATATGAAAGGCGCCGGATGCCAGCGTGCCGGTCTTGTCGAGCGCACGGAAGATGGCATTGTCGAGCCGCAGGGTGTCATCGCGGACTGAGAAATCGAGGATCCGGTCGACATTGGTTCGGCCGGAGAGTTTCGTGTCGAACACAAACGCGTCCCGCCCCGATCCGCCGGTGAGGAGATCATGGCCGCCTTTTCCGTTAATGACATTGGCGCCGGCATTGCCCGTGATGGCGTTGGAAAATGAGCTGCCGGTCAGCGTCATCGATTTCTTCGAACCCGCGTCCACCGCGCTCAGGCTCTCGATGCGGGCCGCACGCGCGAGGGTGTAGCTGACGCTGGTGTAGACGGTGTCGCGGCCGGAGGTGTCGACGACCGTATCGCGGCTGGTGTTGACGAAGTAGATATCGGCGCCCGCCCCACCAACCATGCGGTCAGCCCCGCCGCGTCCATCGAGGATGTTGGCAGCCCCATTGCCGACAAGCCGGTCGTGTCCTGAACCCCCGATCGCATTCTCGATCACGACGCCTTTGGCGATGGTGAAACCGCCGCCGACGACGCCGGCCTGCGAAATGAAGCCGCCTGCCCCGGCGGCGCCTTTCATGAGCGTCGCCGGGCGGAGATCGATCGTGACGCTCGCGGTGGATCCTTCGCCGCTGATGGTGTCGCTGCCGCCGGCGTCCCAGATCGAGGACCACCCGGTGCCGATGGCATTGGCGAGCGGCAGATGGTAGACGTCGTCGCCCGTGCGCGTGCGCAGATTGGGACCGTAAAGCGCCTGGAGCGCGGCGATGTCGAACGCGCCGAGACCGCCCTGGCGCCCGAACGCCTCGGTGTCGGACCCCGCCCCCCAATCATAAACGCTGTTGTACGACATCACGGTGCCGACGCCCTGGTTCAGCCGCCGGTCGCCGGTATCGGCCGACCAGAAGACCCCCTGGAAGAGGGTGGCATCCGCCTCGCCGCCGCCGTCATGCGGATGGGCGAGGCCGACGGCGTGTCCGAGTTCGTGGATGACGGTGTAAAGCCCGTCGCCACCCATCGCCAAATAGCCCCACGAGGTCAAATGGGGATCGAAAGCGCCCCAGATCTGCTGGCCAGTCGCGGCGGGCGTCTCATGGATCCCGAATGCTCCCCCCAAAGGCGATTGCCACCAGACGATGTTGGCGCCCGCAGCCGACGGCGCCTCCTCAAAGGTCAGCCCGCTGACATTGGCATACAGGTCCATGGCATAGCGGAAGGCCTCCTGTTCGGTGGTCGACCAAGGGTCAAGCGCGGTGCTGTCGACCGTCACGCCATCGCTTCCATGGGCGCCGGTCGCGGCCGCATAGTCAGCCGATTCGCCGAAATGGAAGGTGACCGGACCGCGGGCTGGATCCCACGCGGTGCCACCCCAGATCAGAGCATCGATATAGGCACTCCCATAGCCCGATCCCGGCACCGACGTGCGAACGCTAGCCATCCCGCCCCCAAAGTTTTGCTGATCCTATCGCGAGGATATTTCGAGAACATTACTGTCGTGATCTCGCGGGGGTCAAGGAATCGAAGTGCCGGCCCACGACAACTCTCCCAAGGGTCAGGTGAAGGCGTTGCCCCGCGCTCGATCCGTCATTTGCAGATCAAGATGGCGGTCCCACCGGGCCCTGCAGGAGAACCTGAGCAGCCTGCCTCTGCAAGCCAGCGAGATCTCCGGGAGTGCCGGGCGTCTCTGAGATCTTTCCCGCGCCGCCCGGTCCTCAAGGCGCGCAGGACGTGGCTGGACACATAAGGGGCTACAAGGCCCGCAAGGGCTCCACGGCATCGGCTTGGCAGGACCGGCAGGGCCCGCAGGCCAGCTCTGGCAGCCCGGGAATGTATGCCGCGTTGAGGGCCAAAGGCGATCTGGTTAGCTGGGGACGGGTCGAGCGTTTTATGCGGCAGCAGAAATACGCGCGCTGGCCGCAGAGCGGCACTTCTGCTCGAAGCCAGCGAATTTGCAAAAGGGGACAGCAATCGCAGGCAATTCTATCGCCAAATCATAACATCAACTACCTCCTTCGGATTACCCCAAAGAAGCAGGACCCGCCTGTGAAATCCAATGCTACTCAAGCGCGAGAGGGAACCATAAAAGAGTTCCATTTTCACCAGGGGGCGCAAGTTTTGGCTGACGGTAATAGTACCTTCAATTATGTTTATTCTGTAACGAAGTCGGGCAACAGTTACACAGTTGGCGATCTGTCGTCGCAAAATGCATCGGTGTCGGATGTGGCCGACAATAAGAACGATCCACTTGATAAGCTCGTCGGCAATGATTCATTCACTTTCGGTGGAACCACCTACACCTATCTCGGCAGCACGGGAGATGGTGCCTTTATAGGTTCGACGGGAAATGGCGCCAAAGCAACTTATCGGCTCTTCACCGACACGCCGGCGACGACGGGCTCTACCCACACACCAAATGCCTCGACTGCAACGGCGATTTGCTTCCTGCCTGGCACCCGGATCGAGACTGCAGCTGGCGAAGTCGCGGTTGAGGCCTTGCAGCGCGGCGACCTAGCTAAGACAGTTGAAGGACGCCTCGTACCCGTGCGGTGGATCGGGCGCCAGACCATCTCAACCCGCTTTGCCGATCCGCTCCGCGTCCTGCCGATCTGCATCAGAGCCGGAGCACTGGCTGAAAATGTGCCCTCGCGCGACCTGTACATCTCACCCTGCCACGCAGTGCTCGTGGATGACATTCTCATTCACGCCGGCGCGCTGGTGAATGGCACGTCCATTGTGCGCGCCCCCGCGCCAGCAGAAACGTTCACCTATTATCACATCGAGCTCGAAGACCACTCGCTGCTGCTCGCCGATAATGTCCCCGCCGAGAGTTTTATCGATAACGTTGACCGCCTGGCATTCGACAACTGGGAAGAGCATGAGGCGTTGGGTGGACATTCAGCTCCCTTGGTGGAAATGTCCTTCCCGCGCGCAAAAGCCTTCCGGCAAGTGCCTGTCGTCATTCGGGAGCGGATTGCGTCACGCGGCCAAGTGCTGTCCCACTCACGCACCGCGGTCGCCGCATAATTCGAGAAGCCCATTTGAAGGTGGCAATTGGCCGGAGCAGCGGTGCTGGACATCCGGCGCCGGTTCAGCTGCGAGCCGGCAATGTCCGGGTCGGATTAATGGTGTTGGACCAATGCTTCGGCGTTTTTTTGTAAGCCGTAAAGCAATGGATCGCGGCAAACTGGGAAAGCTGCCTCCTCTCCAGTAGCGCGATATTATGAAGCCAGACAGCCAACTTGAGGGGCGTTTTGGACGCGATCTCTGCAAAAGCGCGAGTGATCAGAGCCGGACCTGTTTTCAGCCATACCATTTCGGTGTCACCCCGGTTCAAAGCCTCAGTGGCTAGCTCGAGAGCGCGCCCGATCACGGCATTGTTTGGAGCGGCCGCCAAAAAATTATTGCCCAAGGTACCAATGGCCAGCCCACCAAGGGCATAGTCCTCCTGGTACACAGCCAATGCGACGTGAGATGGAAGCACTGAATTGATGGGGGCGATGCATCGATCATCCGCATCCACGTAAACGCCGCCTTCCGCGTAGAGGTAGGCGAGGCGAAACACGTCCGCCTTTTCAGCTGGGTTTTCAGCTCTTCGATAACCTCTCAAAACCTGAGGCGCGTAGTTTATTGCGAGAAACTCCTGAGCTCCTTCGTCGTCGAAGCGTCGATGGCGGTAGTCCGGGTTTGTCGAGCGCCATGTATCCATCAGGCGGGTCACGTCGGTGGGGGGTTGAGGATCATCCCAATACTGGACGATCACCTTAGGAATGGGCCTACAACTCTCCCCTCCGACTTCCGGCTGGAAAACGTTGGAGAGCCCCGCCTGGCGGATCGCGATGATCAACTGGATCGCAGGCGCAGAATTCTCCGCATTCGAGCGCAGCAACTTTTGCAGCGGCGCAATCCGCTCATTGGGAGGTAACATCCTGATGTCGGCGAGTTGTTTTATAAGATCTCTATTGAGGGCGAACTCGTCGTACACTTGGCCCATGTGGCTCTGGGAAACATTCGTCGACTGACCCCGGGCAACAAGTGCGGGTGTGTTCAGCCGGGTCCACGCTTCGAGGTGATGGTTCGCCTGGTCAATTCGGAGGAGCAACATACAAACCCGAAACATCTCCGCGTGAGCCCCACCATCTCTCGGGTTCAGCATGAGCGCAGCGTGATAGTGGTCTCTCGCCTCCTCAAATTTGTACTCGGCCTCGGCGAGTTGCCCCCGGAATACGTAGATTCTCGCGCGCTCGAGGACGAGTTCAGAAGAGAAAGCAAGTAATCGTGCTGCCGCGCTCGCAAAGTCGCCGAGAAGAATATCAAACTGGACACAGTGAGACCAAACGACGAAGTTGTTGGGGTGATTCATCAAAGCGGCCTCGACCAACCGCCGAGCAGGGTGCAGGTATCCAGCGAGCTTAAGCAACTCCGCCCGCTTACAGTCAATCTCCCATCTCTCGCCAAAAAGTGAAGTGGCGGTGTCAAGAAGCGCGAAGGCAGCGGCGTCTTCACCACACTCATTTAGAATGTGACTGGTCTGGATATAGAGCCCCAGACTGCCTGGGTGGAGCTTGATCGCGCCCTGATAGATAGATAGACACCTCTCCAAGTCCCCGGTAAGTCGGGCAGTTTCAGCAAGTTGCATGACTGCTGATAAATAATCCGGTTTTAACTCGAGGACCTGCTTCAAAATCTCCTCAGCCAAGCCTGGCTTTCCGAGTACGCGCTCTTCAATCGCGAGCTCTACAAAAGCTTGTAGAAAGACCGGATCAGTTTGCGAAACACGGCGAAATAAAGTGCGGGCGGCCTCCCGGTCACCTACATGGCGCTGAAGATAGCCCACTTGCATCCTGCAATGGACGTTTTGAGGCGCGAGCTGGAGCGCTGCGTTTATGACGGCCTTGGCTTCCTCATAGCGTCCACGATCTCTAAGCTCGGTTGCGACCTCCAGCTTTACCGTTACGYTGTCGGRATCCAATTCCGCAGCGGCTTCGAAATACGCCAGAGCCTTGGCACGATCCCCGCGCCGCCGAGCCAAATGACCGAGCCAAATACGCGCGCCGACATGCTGCGGGGCCTGCTTGAGGACCGTCTGCAAAACCGCCTCCGCCTCATCGRGCCGGCCGAGGTCCCGCAGATCAGCTGCRACCTCCARCTTCACCGGCAGATTGTTAGTATCCARTGCGGCAGCGGCTTCGAAGTAAGCCAGAGCTCGGGCACGATCCCCGCGCCGCCGAGCCACGTGACCCAGCCCAATTTGCGCGCCAACATGCTGGGGAGCCTGATCGAGGATCTSCTGCAGAACCGYCTCCGCCTCCTCGAGCCGGYCGAGTTCGCGCAGATCTGCAGCAACCTCCAGCCTCACCGGCAGATTGTTGGGATCGAGTGCTGCAGCATGTCCGAAGTGAGCCAGAGCCGCGGCCCGATCGCCGCGCTGGCGAGCCACGTGAGCGAGCCCAATACGCGCGCCAACATGCTGGGAAGCTCGCTCGAGGATCGCTTCCAGGATCCCCTCCGCCTCACCGAGGCGGCCGAGGTCCCGCAGATCCGCCGCAACCTCCAGCTTCACCGGTACGCTGTCGGGATCCAATTCCGCAGCGGCTTCGAAATACGCCAGAGCCTTGGCACGATCCCCGCGCCGCCGAGCCACGTGACCCAGCCCAATTTGCGCGCCAACATGCTGGGGAGCCTGATCGAGGATCTGCTGCAGAACCGCCTCCGCCTCCTCGAGCCGGCCGAGTTCGCGCAGATCTGCAGCAACCTCCAGCCTCACCGGCAGATTGTTGGGATCGAGTGCTGCAGC
>NZ_JBFUHH010000094.1:0-16094 GCF_056402495.1 Microvirga sp. P4_A5
GAGACAAGCCGCGGGCTCCAGCTCCGCGCCGATTCAAGCGCCGCCAGCCGCTCCTCGAGGAGCTTTCCGTCAATCATTGCCATGCCCGATCTCTTGAGTTCCTCGCTTGCAGCACGTGACTCTAGCACGGCGCAAAGCTTCCGTCGTCGGAGGTACGAAGGATTGTCAGGCAGGAGGTTGTCGGCACTGAACTCAATGACCGCTCTTGGCACACCTGAGACGCTACTCCGAAGGCAGCAATCCTCACGTAACCGGACCTTCCGAGAAGTGAATGGGCTTCGCTGCCTGACCCCGAGCGGACCTTTAGAGTTCACGAAACATGGCGGAGCAGGTTGGATCCCTGCTGAGACTGACGGAACGCGCTGATCATACGGGCTTCATTGTCGCGTTCGATACCGGCTCTGTTTCCCGACGACACGGCAGGTTGTCGGAAAGCAGGGATGCCGGAGGAGCCGAGCATCCGTCTCCGTCGCGTCGATTGCCGAACGGCGGAAAAGAGGCCAAGCTGCCCACCCACGACAGTCTCGGTACGATCTCCATGCGTCTTTTACCCATCATCACGCTCGCGGTCTGCGGCAGTTTCCTTGTGGGACCGACTCGGGCGACGGAGGGCGGCGCCAGCCTCTTCATCCCGGGCGGACATGGCCCAGGGGCAGGGATCGTGCCGCCGCCCGGCTTCTATTTCGCCAACGAGTTCTTCGCTTATTCTGGCGAGCTCAGCGGCGGCCGTCGAATCCAGATCGGCGGGGCGGTTCTCGCGGACATCAAGACCGAGGTGAGGGCGGACTTCCTGTCGGCGACCTGGGTCACGCCCTTCGATGTTCTCGGCGGACGGATCGCCTTCGGCCTCGTCCTGCCCTTCGGGGTGCCCCGGGTCAGTTCAGGTATCCTGATCGAGGCGCCGCCCATTGGGCGAACCTTGAATTTCAGCAAGCGGGATGCGTCGTTCGTCCTCGGCGATCCTGTGCTCGCGAGCGTCATCGGCTGGGATTCGGGCAAGCTGCACTGGTCGATCGGCGCCACAATCAACATACCTGCCGGCGGCTACGAGGAGGGTGAGCTCTCCAACCTCGCGTTCAACCGCTGGATTGGCGACGTCTACGCTGCGGTGACTTGGCTCGATCCCGAACTCGGCCTCGACATCTCGGGCGCCATCGGCTTCGAATTCAACGGGGAAAATCGTGCCACCGATTATCGAAGCGGCAATGCCTTCCACGTCGATGTTTCGATCAGCAAGCACCTGACCAAGGAATTCTCAGTCGGGATCTTGGCGGGCTATTACGACCAGATCTCTGATGACGGAGGCTCCGGCAACCGGATCGGATCATTCAAGGGGCGCGTGACGGCCGTGGGCGCCTCTGCGGGCTATAACTTCACGATTGGCGGCACCCCGGTCTCCACGAGCATCAGGGTGCTGCGCGAGGTGGAAGTCGAGAACCGCGCTCGGGGCACCATCGGCTTGTTCTCAGTGGGCTTTCCTCTGGGCGCTACGCCACTCTCGAAGGCGGAGCCAGTCTCCGCACGATACTGATCCCGATCGAGGGTTTCGAGCCGTAATGTCGTAAGGGATAGAGGCATGAGACCGATGGGTACCGCCGAGATGCACGTCCTGGAGCGCCAAGCTGATCCGACGATGGTTTGGATTCCCGGCGGTACGTTCCGCATGGGGTCGGAACTGCACTATCCTGAGGAAGCGCCGGTTCATCGCGTGACCGTCGACGGATTCTGGATCGATCGGATCCCCATCACGAACCGGCAGTTCCGGCGTTTTGTCGAAGCGACGCGCCATGTCACGGTTGCGGAAAGAACGCCCGACCCGAACGATTATCCCGGCGCCCTGCCGGAGATGCTCAAGGCCGGCTCCCTCGTCTTCAACCCTCCTGATTACCCCGTCGACCTGCAGGATTGGAGCCAGTGGTGGGCCTTCACCTTCGGGGCGACCTGGCGCAGGCCTTACGGCCCCAAGTCGTCAATCAAGGGTCTCGACGATCATCCGGTGGTGCACGTCGCCCATGCCGATGCCGAGGCCTACGCGGCGTGGGCCAGCAAGCGGCTGCCGACGGAAGCCGAGTGGGAGATTGCCGCCCGCGGCGGCCTCGACGGCGCCGAATTCGCTTGGGGCAACGAGCTCACGCCGGACGGGCGCCACATGGCCAACATCTGGCAGGGGGCCTTCCCGTTCCAGAACAAGCGCGAGGATGGCTACGCGCGCACCTCGCCGGTCACGGCCTTCCCGCCGAACGGCTACGGCGTCCACGACATGATCGGCAACGTCTGGGAATGGACGACGGACTGGTGGTCGACCGGGCACGAGGCAGACGCGGCGAAGGCGTGCTGCATTCCGGAAAATCCACGCGGCGGTCCTGAGGCGGCGAGCTACGACACCTRCCAGCCCAACATCAGGATTCCGCGCAAGGTACTCAAAGGAGGCTCGCATCTATGCGCGCCGAACTATTGCCGTCGCTACCGCCCGGCCGCGCGGCATGCGCAGCCGGTCGACACATCGTCCAGCCACATCGGGTTTCGGTGCGTGTCGCGACAAAGGCCGGAGACATGAACGAACAAGCCGCACCGCTGGGTGGCCGCATCATGGCTTGGCTCGTGATTGTGCTGGCGGCCGCCTTGGTCGTGGTCGGGCTCGCCTGCTACGGTTTTTCCGCCGAGGTACACCATCGCATCTGGCGCGACATCGCCGAGCGGCCGGGAGGACCCATGTCGTTCCGCTTCCTGCTCCAGCCGACGATGGCTTTCATCGCCGCGCTCCACGACGGCATCCGGGACGCCCAGACCCACCGCGCGCCCTACCTGCGCTCGATGCTGGCCGATCACGCCCTCCGAGGCGATCGCCTGCGCGAGGGTCTGTTCGCGACGGCGCGCGTTATCTTGCTCGGTCTTGGCATGGACGCGGTCTATCAGTGGCGGGTGCTTGGAACCTTCTATCCCGGCGAGGCCCTCGTCATCACGTTCCTGCTGGCGGTCCTGCCCTATCTCGTGTTGCGCGGCCCGATCAGCCTTATCGCCCGTCGTTTCGTCCACCTCTCTCCCCCCGACACGAAGTGACGCGCATGACGCCCCCATCCAAAAACCCTCCCGTCTCCTCGCAATCAGACTCTGACCGCATCTCAGTCGAGCTCTCGTCGCGCCGCACGGGGATGTCGTTCCAGCGCACGCGCATGAGCGCCGACCGCACGCTCATGTCGGTCATTCGCACGTCATTATCTTTGATCAGTTTCGGCTTCACGATCTACCAGGTGTTTGAAAAGCTTCGCGATGCAGGAACGATCGCTCATGCGGCAGCGCCCCGCAATTTCGGTATCGCGCTTGTGCTGCTCGGCATCGCAATGCTGGTCATCGGCATCGTCTATCATGTGCAGTTCATGGTGGGTTTGCGCGAGGAACGCAAAGCCATGACAGCCGCCGGCCTGGTTCACGGCGAAAGCCACTTCCCCGCCTCGCTCACGCTGATCACCGCGATTGCCCTGCTTGTCATCGGTGTGATCGCCATCGTGAGCATGATCTACCCGTTCGGACCCTTTGGTTGAGGAGGCACCAGCCGGTCCGTTTGTTCCGCCTTCACGTTCAGGGAGCTACATATGGCACAGCAGCCTAAGAAGCAGAACGGCCAGCCAAACATCCTCGTCATATGGGGCGACGATATCGGCATCTCCAACCTTTCCTGCTACTCGCATGGCCTGATGGGCTACCGCACGCCCAACATCGACCGCCTCGCGAAGGAAGGGATGATGTTCACCGACTCGTATGGCGAGCAGTCATGCACGGCGGGACGCTCTGCGTTCATTACGGGCCAAGCGTCTACCGCACCGGTCTTTCCAAAGTTGGGCYACCCGGCGCGCCCGTTGGCATGTCGGAAAAACTCGTGACCATCGCGGCCCTTCTCAAGGAGCAGGGCTATGCTACGGGGCAGTTTGGCAAGAACCACCTTGGCGACCTCAACCACATGCTTCCCACCAACCACGGCTTCGACGAGTTCTTCGGCAATCTCTATCACCTGAACGCGGAGGAGGAACCGGAGATGGACGATTATCCCTCGTCCAAGGACTTCCCCCATTTCCGAGACAAGTTCGGACCGCGCGGCGTCATCCACTCCTGGGCGACCGAGGACGACGACCCGACGGAGATGCCGCGCTGGGGACGGGTCGGCAAGCAGAGGATCGAGGACACCGGCCCCCTCACAAAGAAACGTATGGAAACCTGCGATGATGACACCGTGGCGGCCGCGCAGGATTTCATCAGGCGGCAGGAGGAGGCCGGCAAGCCCTGGTTCGTCTGGCTCAACACGACGCATATGCACCTCTACACCCACACGAAGCCCGAGAGCCGCGGTCAGGCAGGGCGTTGGCAGTCCGGCTACCACGACACCATGGTCGACCATGACCGGAATGTCGGCGAGATGCTGGACTTCCTCGACGAGCTCGGCATTGTGAACGATACCTTCGTGCAGTACTCGACCGACAACGGCCCGCACCGCAACTCCTGGCCGGACGGTGGCACCACCCCGTTTCGCAGCGAGAAGAACACCAATTGGGAGGGAGCGTTCCGCGTGCCGCTGCTGGTGCGTTGGCCGAGAAAAATCGAGGCAGGCTCGATCAGCAATGAAATCGTGCAGCACCATGATTGGTTGCCGACCTTCCTGGCAATGGCCGGAGCTCCCGACGTGATTGATGAGCTGAAGAAAGGCTATCAGGCCATCGGACGAACCTACAAGAACCACATCGACGGCTACAACCTGTTGCCATATCTGACAGGAGAGGAAGAGAAGAGCCCACGCAACTTCTTCTTCTACTTCAGCGACGACGGCGACGTGCTGGCCATCCGCATGGACAACTGGAAGATCACTTTTATGGAGCAGCTCACCGCCGGCACGCTGGCCGTGTGGCGCGATCCCTTCGTGCGACTGAGAGGACCCATCATCTACAATCTTCGCACCGATCCGTACGAATTCGCGACTGTCACGTCGAACACCTACAACGACTGGATGATGCAACACGCCTACCTGATTTACGCCGTGCAAGCGGTCGCGGGGCAGTTTGCCGAAACGTTCCGGGACTTCCCCGCCGTGCAGAAGCCGAACAGCTTCACCATCGACGACGCGATGGCGAAGATGTCAGAAGCCTCGGTCGGGGACTGACGCCGGCCGGAACGATCCGGGCGGCGGGAAAGGTGCCGCTGCCCGGCACATCGAGATGTCGCAAATTGACGAGTGTTTGCCGTTTTAGGAGTCACGGTCATGGCCTTCATCGACGCCGAGAAGCCCGCCAACGTGCCGGAGGGCAACTGGCTGCCGACGCCGAAAGGCTCGGTCTACCGCCTCACCTTCCGCTTCTACGGTCCCATCGATGGGGTGTCGAACGGCACCTATTACCCGCCGCCGGTGCGTCGGCTGAACTGAGTCCAACCAGAGAGCAAGCGATGTTGGCTATTGATGAGGGTTGAGTCATGACGTTTCAGCAAATGTGGCAGTCYCGCTGTCTGCTGTTTGGTCCGTTGATTCGGTCAGTCTCGCGAGCCGGGCTCAGTGGGCTCGTTGCGATCCTGCTTGTTACGTCCAATGCCCTCGCACAGGCTGACCCGCTTCCGTCGTGGAACGACACGCCGACGAAGCAGGCCATTGTCGCGTTCGTCGCCAAAGTGACCCAAGCTGGGGGATTGGACTTCGTACCCGAGAGTGAGCGGGTGGCCGTCTTCGACATGGACGGCACGCTCGTGCCCGAACGGCCTGTTCCCCTCGCGCTCGTTCCGGTACTCGTCGACATCAAGGAGGCCGTCGCGAGGAACCCACTGCTCAGCGACAAGCCCACAGTCGCGGCGCTTCTCAAGGGTGACCATGCGGCCCTGCACGCCGCCGGCGAGCAGGGCATCAATGATCTCATCGCGGCGGCGACCGATGGCCGGACGACTGAGGACATCGTCCGAAACGTCGGTCCGCTCACGACTCAGGCATCGCATCCAAAGTTTGGGATACCCTATGCCCGCGCCGTCTACCAGCCGATGCGCGAGCTGCTCACCTATCTCGAGACCAACGGCTTCCGTAACTGGATCTGCAGCGGCAGCCCGGTCCTGATCACGCGAGCGGTCTCGGAATCGATGTTCGGCATCCCGCCGGAGCGGGTGATCGGCAGTTACGTCACGACGAAACTTGAGGAAAGGGACGGCAGAACCGTGCTCGTCTTCGACGGCCGCATCGCCCACCTAAACGATGGTGCGGGCAAACCTGTGGCCATCAATCTCGCGCTCGGCACCCGGCCGGTCTTCGTGGCCGGCAACGAGGGTGGGCGCGGCGATATCGCGATGATGCGCTGGTCGAAGGATCGTCCGGGTCCGAGCTTCCAGCTTCTCGTCAATCATGACGACGGTGAGCGAGAGTACGCCTACGAGGAACCAGACGACTATTCGTTGAATGCCGCGAGCAAGTTCGGCTTCCAGGTCGTCAGCATCAAGAGAGACTGGAAAACCATCGTCGGGCCATAAGGCCCGCTTGGAATGATCAGGAAGCCGGACATGACCGACGCACGTATCAAGAGCGCATACCCGTCTCGCTCCATCCAGCCGTCGCCGAATTGGGCTCAGGCCATGCCGTCCGGCCCTGATACCAGCGTTAAGATTACCGAGCCATATGCCCGGATGGTCGCCCGGGACGCCTACTTCTGGGCCTGGCCGATGGTGAACATCTACAACCGCCGTCTTGCTTTCAAGCAGGCGCCGCAGGCGGGCCTCATGAACGGCGTGCTGCCCTTCGCACCGCTCAACACGCTGTCCATGTTGCACGACTACATCGAACCGCAGCAGCGTTGGGTCGCCTGCCCAAACCAGGACGTGGTCTACGGCGCTGCGATCGCCGCCCTCGACGAGACCCCTGTGGTGGTGCAGGTGCCAGACTTCGGCGACCGCTTCTGGGTCTATCAGGTGGTGGACCTGCGCACCGACGGGTTTGCGCAACTCGGATCGATGTACGGCAGTCAGCCCGGGTTCTACCTCTTGGCGGGGGCGGGCTGGCAGGGTGAGGTGCCGAAGGGGATTGCCAAGGTGTTCCGTGCCCAGACGGAAACCGCGTTCGTAGTGCCGCGCGTCTTCCAGGATGACACGCCCGAGGACAGGCAAGCCATCCAGACTCTTATCAGCAGCATCGACGTCTATCCGCTCTCCCAGTTCGACGGGACGATGAAGCGGCATGACTGGAGTAAGCTTCCCACGCTCGGATCTCCAACAGGCGACAGTGTGGAGGGCGAGACACGCTGGGTGTTTCCCGAGACATTCCTTGACCAGTTGCCTCAGGTCTTGCAGGACGCCCCTCCGCTGCCCGGCGAGGAGGCACGTTATGCCGAGGTCCTCGCCCTTATTGCCGCTGCACAGAAAGACCCATCACTCAAACCGGCGATCACCGACGAGGTGACGAAAGCTGACGCCGATCTGGTTGGGCCGCTGCTCCAGTTCCGTAATTGGGGTGAGCAACTGCCTCACCACTGGAGTTCGATGGCCAACGGGGCCGCGTTCGGCACCGACTACTTCACGCGCACCGCTGTCGCCAAGTCTAACATCCTGGTCAATGCGCCCAACGAGACGAAGTATTTCTACCAGGACCTAGACGTCTCCGGCGCTCGCCTCAACGGCGCCAACCACTACACGGTGACATTCGCCAAGGACCGGACGCCACCAGTGGCTGGGTTCTGGTCCTTGACCCTGTACGACGAGCATCACTTCTTCGTGCCGAACGAGATCAAGCGCTACTCCCTCGGCACCAAGAAGAAGGGCATGAGCAGCAATCCTGACGGCTCGCTCACGATCCTGGTGCAGGCCGACCCACCGCCTGAGGCCCAGCGGGCGAACTGGCTGCCAGCGCCGCAGGGGGCCGACTTCTCGCTGTTCATTCGGGCATACTGGCCGAAGGCGGCGGTCCTCGATGGATCGTGGACGCCGCCGGCCGTGCAGCGGGCGGTGTAGTGATTGACCGTAATAGTGAAGGTCCGGATGTGGCACAACTCGGAAGTACAACCATGGTCGGCTTGCTGCCGACAACTAGATGTTAAATGCGAGTTTCAAAACTGGTTCAAAGCGGACCACCAGTCTTATCGGGGGCAAGCGGGCCTGAGTGACGGACGGATTCTCGCAAAGGCCGGTCTGGCTCTAATCGTCACCATCGCCTGCCGATATTCGACGAAACATCTGCCCACATACGTGGCCACCTGATCGGCGGGAATAAGCCGCTTCTGCTTCGCTTCGATATTCAGAGCGCGTTCCCGCGCCTTCAAAATCGTCTCTGCGGTGCGGGCATCGTCGAAGCCCAGGACACCGATCGGCGCGCCGCCTTCCTCCCGCAATACGCGGGCAATCAAGCTCACGGCCTCGCGTGCGTCGTCCTCTGTCGAGACAACGACCGGGTTCGCGGGTTCGCGCACGGTGCGCACCTTCGAAGTTGCCGGGTCGGTCGATCGCCCCCAGCCGAAGCCGCCTCGAGATCATACGTTCCGTCATCGAGTTTCTTGATGCGGCCAGCCTTTGCGGCCTTTCGCACTGCGGCTTCACTCACCCCGATGTGCGTTGCGAGTTGACGGCCCGAGATCCCCACTGCGAACTCCAGAAAGTAATGCTGTAACTAGCGAAAGACCGGGCTGCGCACTCCCACTTAGCATCGGGGTCCAGGAGGAACCTAACCGGGTGGGGGGCATGTCATACCACTTCATAAATGGTGGGCAGATGTTATTTTATTCTATCGAACGAGGAGGCACCCTTGCCTTTGTGCTTGCCTGTCGCTGGCTCCCGCTTCGGCGCGGTGCCGTGTCCAGAGTTGATGCCGAAAGCCCATCTCGTCGCCGGCCGTTGTGCGAAGCACGTCGCCCTCGTGGACAACCTCAATAAGCGCAATGGCCAGCGTCTGGTCATCCTGTGCGCGTATGAGCGCCTCGGTTAGTAGTCAACCACGCTGCCCGGTGTGCCGAAGGCCCTTACCAGCTTCAGGCGCGGCTTACGTGCCATGCGTCCGCTCCAGCTCGTCGATCGCCGTTTCGTTATCGTTCGCGGCCCGGGCCAGGCGTTGCGGGTTGGCGTCGATCGGTTTGAACAGCTTGCCGGTTTCGGTTTCTTGGATGAACGCTACTTGTCCACACCTGTCCCTTGTGCGCGTGCGAGGCTCGCAAGAGCCTTTCTCTCTAGATAGAGAGTGAGTTTTTTTATGCTTACGTGCGCAAGGGCCAAGTGGTGACAAGTAGACGTTATGCGCCGCTTCGGATGGCTTCGCGGATAGCCTGGCGTCGGGCTGCCTCTGCCTCTGCCCGCTCTTCGAACAGGGTGTGAACGAAGGGCCGTACCGTGTAGTGCGGCGACGTCTCATTGCGCTCGAGCGGCCTTGGCTCGAGCCAACTGAAAGCATCAAGCTGGCTCAGGACGGCGGCGGCTTCCCGGTCGTCCATCGATCTCATAGTCCGGTCGCCGCGCCGGACGTCCCGAACAGTTATCGACGCCAACCGTTTTGAGAGGATGTGGCCCGCAACGGCAAGAACACGGTCATGCCGGTCGGACAGGCCAAGCACATTTCCATAGAACGCCAGGGCATGGCGAAACGGCGGGCGTGCTCCCTGTTATCGTTGGGGCCAGCGCCGGCCCGTCTGAGTCGATGCAATGGAACACGATGCAAAGACGCGCGAAGAAGGCGTCATACTTGCCGATATGGGCGGCTAGCTTCAGATTCACCTCTTCCCATGTCGCCGCCATCTCGTGGTGGCGCTCTTCCATCTCCGAGCGAACCGCCTGCGCCTCTTCGTCAAAGCGGAGGTTCACTTCCAGCAATCCGGCACGCGGCCGGGCAAGGCCATGCAGACGCTCGATAAGTGCCGCATAACGCCCCGTGACGGGCGTCGTGGGCTCATCCCTGCCGAGGGTAGCCGGCCCGAGAACAATCGGCAGGATGCGCGCTAGAAGGCCGTCGTCAGTGGCATCGGCGGCAAGCGCGCGGATGGGTTCTGGTTGGATGCCTCCCAAGAGGGAAACGGACAGGTTCGGAACGTGGACCAAACCGCGTCCGATCCGGTTGGCCGTATAGGAGCCGCCGTTAAACGACTGCAACCAGAATGCCCGATCCGCCGCGCCCCCCTTTCCGCTGCCATATCGTTCCATCGAGCCGAACCAGCCGGACAGTTCGTCCCGCAGGAGAAGGAGTCCTTGTGGATTGTCCCTCAGCACCTCCTGGGCGGCCTCCGTTGTCGTGTCCTCCATTGTTGCCCGCCGCTGTGGCGGGGGAGTTGCGAGAAAGCGATCGGCGGGGGCGAGGCTTGCATAAGAAGCCCTCGCCGAGAGGTAGCTCTTCGTAAGTTCCGTATCGATGGAACCCAAAGGCCGGCTTGCGGCGCTTATGATGGGTGACTTCCGGGTGCTGGGATTGCCGACTAGGGCAGCCCACAGCCGCGGGGATTCCAGCCAATCCGGGTCGTGCCGCTTCACCTGCAGCTTGATGGCGTCGGGGATGGCGCCAGCGCAGACGGTGAGCGCCGCCATTGCAATGCCGCCGGGGTCTACGCCAATCATACCGGCTTGGGTGCGGGCGAACTCCTCGGTGATGGTCGGAACGGCACCCTCCGGCAGGGATGGCTTCTCCCGCTCAGCCCACAGGTCAACGGGGACGTTATCGTTCGCAGCCGGCTGGAAACTCGCCGGGACCGTGGGTGCATCCCGAATAGCCGGCACCATTTGCGGAACAATACCGAGATGCCGAAGCAAGATGCTTTGGCCGACGACTTTGTCACCCTCCGGCCCCGCAATTTGGCGAACCGCGGGCTGATTGCCGAACCCACTCCGAATGCCGACGAGAAAGGTCGTCGCCGGGTCGCAGGCGAGGATATTATCCACGAGGACACAAAGCCGCTCGGCCTCGCTGCGGTTTCGAGGCAGGACCGGAGCGTCCTCAAGGTTCTCCGGGACGGCTTTGGGCCAGTCAGCGCCCCCTCGCTTGTGAGCGGGCGCTAGTTTCAACCGGCCGTCGAGGCTGTCCGCTAAGGCGCGATAGAGATCCGTGATTCCATGGAAGTCAGCTGCGGCAAGGAGGTCAGAGAATTGAGGTCCGCTCATGCTGCCACCTGCAGGGAAGGCACGGCATCGAGCAGGTTACCGATAATTTCCTCGGCAGCGGCTTGTGTAAACGCAACCAGCGGGTGCCCTGTGGGTCCATCGCGTCTTGACCAGACTCTATATCGACCGGAGGGGGTGCGGACCAAAGCCAGATCCCGGACCAGAAATGGGCCGGTGTGGCAATCAAACCGGGCAACGATGTCGGTGCCCGTGGTCGTGCTTTTCGGCGGCACAAGAACCGCTATGTTGGAAAGTTGCATGCGGGTACTCGGTAGCGCGCGGCACGGCCGGGCGCGGGTTGTAGCTTGGGGGGGTGGTTAGAGCGCAATAAGACGCGCAAAATCGCCCGCCGGGGCTGTGCCTCGCCAGAACGAAAAGCGATCAAGAGTCTGAATCTGTTTTGGCCGGGAGTCTGAATCCTGGCGAGCGCACCCGCTAAGTGGTTGATGCAATGGTGCCGGTTGCGGGACTCGAACTCGCGACCTACCGCTTACAAGGCGGTTGCTCTACCAACTGAGCTAAACCGGCATGCATCGCCAACGCCGCTCAGGTAGCAGCGGCCAGTGGCGGACGCAAGTTCCCTCGAAAAGCAAAAATATTGTGTGGCGGCGCACCGAAACGATCTTCCCGTCATGGGATTATCGTCTGACGCATTTTGGAGCCTCGACGATGTCCCTGACCTCACCTCGCCACCGATGGAAAACCCTTGGATACGCCGCCATCCTGGCGGCCGGCTGCTGGGGCCTTGGCGCTCCCGCGCAGGCCGCTCAGACCGCCGGTCACGGCGATCGCCCGGCGGCGATGATCAAAGCCACCGTCACGGCGCAGAACACGCAGGCCGCCTCCGAACTGGATATCGACGACGGCAAGAATTGCGGCCAGTCCCGCAAGAAGATGTTTGTCGAAGGCGAGGGCTGGATCGTGCGGCGGGTGACGACCTGCTACTGAGCCGCCACCACCGCTGCCTCACAAAAAAGCCCCGCCTTCACGGCGGGGCTTTTCAGTTCGGGGCGTGACCGGACGATCACGCCCCGAAGGTTCGACGGGCCTATTCCTTGTAGGTGTAGATATCCCGGTTGCGGGTCTCGGGCAGGAACAGCAGGCCGATCACGAAGGTCATCAGCGCGACGACGATCGGATACCAGAGACCGGCAAAGATGTTGCCGCTCGCCGCCACGATGGCGAAGGCTGTCGGAGGCAGGAAGCCGCCGAACCAGCCATTGCCGATATGGTAGGGCAGCGACATGCCCGTGTACCGGATGCGGGTCGGGAACAGTTCGACCAGCAAGGCGGCGATCGGCCCGTACACCATCGTTACGAAGAGAACGAGGACGAACAGGAGGCCGATCAGTTTGAGTGTCCGCGCGTCCGTCAGCACTCCGCCGACCGTCGGTTGCTTGACGATCGTCGCATCTCCGGCCTTCGGATAGCCCGCGGCCTGCGCGGCCGCCACGATCGCGGCGCCCGTGTTGTCGGTGGTCGGAACGTCCACCCCGTTCACCTTGGCGACGAGCGGAGAGCCCGCTGGCCCCGGCACCAGGTTGTAGTGGATCGAGTTGTTCGCCAGGCTCCTGCGAGCAACGTCGCAAGGCCGGGTGAAGGTGCGCACGCCGACGGGGTCGAACAGCGCGCCGCAATTGGCAGGATCGGACGTCAGCTCGACCTTCACCTGCTCGGTGGCAGCCATCAGCTTCGGATTGGCTTCCTGCGCGATCATCTTGAAGAGCGGGAAGTAGGTGATCGCCGCGATCAGGCAGCCTGCGAGAAGGATGCTCTTGCGGCCGATCTTGTCCGAGAGCCATCCGAACAGGATGAAGAACGGCGTACCGAGCAGAAGTCCGAAGGCGATCAGCAGGTTGGCGGTGGTGCCGTCGACCTTGAGCGTCTGCGTCAGGAAGAACAGGGCGTAGAACTGCCCGGTATACCAGACGACGGCCTGACCGGCGGTGCCGCCGAACAGCGCGATCAACGCGATCTTGGCATTGTCCCAGCGGCCGAAGGCCTCGGAGAGCGGTGCCTTCGAACGGGTTCCCTCTTCCTTCATCTTCGTGAAGGCCGGGGATTCGCTGAGTTGCAACCGGATCCAGATCGAGAAGCCGAGCAGGATGATCGAGAGCAGGAACGGCACGCGCCAGCCCCAGTCGGCGAAAGCTTCAGGCGTCATGCTGAGGCGCAGGGTCAGGATCACGATCAGAGACAGGAACAGGCCGACCGTCGCGGTCGTCTGAATCCAGGAGGTGTAGAAGCCACGGCGTCCCTGTGGAGAATGCTCGGCCACATAGGTTGCCGCGCCGCCATACTCGCCGCCCAGCGCAAGGCCCTGGAGGAGGCGGCAGATGATGAAGATGGTCGGGGCCGCATAGCCGATGGTCTGATAGCCGGGCAGAAGACCGACCACGAAGGTCGCGATACCCATGATCGTCATCGTGACGAGGAAGGTGTATTTGCGGCCGATGAGATCGCCCAGGCGTCCGAAGAACAAAGCGCCGAAGGGTCGGACCGCGAAGCCTGCCGCGAAGCCGAAGAGCACGAAGATGAACTTGGCGGTCTCGTTGGTGCCGGGGACGAAGTTCTGGCTGATATTCGCCGCGAGCGAACCGGCCAGATAGAAATCGTACCACTCGAAGACGGTACCGGCGGAGGAGGCGACGATGACCTTCCTCTCCTCCTTGGTCATGGGCCGGGCCTTTTCGACCGACCCAGGCGATGCGGTTGCAGTTGCCATAGCGTTTCCTTCCAAATTCCGTGATGCCCGTGTGCCGGGTTCTTGCGTCAGACGTTGTATTCGCCTGCGCCGAAGTCTTCCCCGTGTCGTGCGACAACCGAGAATCCCTTGCTGGAAACGCTATCGAGGATCGGCCTTTCTTCAATGCTCAATTGGTAGTTTCGACTTCCGTCTAAGAGACGTCGATCTCACCTGATTTAGTGTTTTAGATCAATGATTTACGAGGGTCGGCGGAATCGCCCTCTATTTCGTTGATACGGCTTTAGTCACAGCAAAAAGCGAGATGGCGGCCGCGTTCGAGACATTCAGGCTCTTGATGGCGCCCGGCATGTCGAGCCGACCGATGGCGTCGCAGCAATCGCGCGTCCGCTGACGCAGGCCTTTGCCCTCCGAGCCGAGCACCAGCACGACGGGTTGCCTGAGGGGGATTTCATCCAATGGCAGGTCGCCGGACGAGTCGAGCCCGATCCGCTGGAAGCCTTCCTTGCCGAGGGCCACGAGGGTGTCGGAGAGGTTCCGCACCACCATGAAGGGCACGTGTTCGAGGCCGCCCGAGGCCGACTTAGCGAGGACGCCCGTGGCGGCGGGGGAATGGCGCGCCGTCGTGATGATGGCCTCGACCCCGAAGGCAGCGGCGGTCCGCACGATGGCGCCCACATTGTGCGGGTCGGTGATCTGGTCGAGCGCCAGCACGACCCGGGTGCCGCTCAGGGTCTCGGGCGTCGGCGAGGGCAGGGGATCGGCTTCGAGATAGAGGCCCTGATGGACCGCATCCGGCTCCACCAGCCGGTTGATCTCGTCCGGCCGCACGATCTCAGGCTCGATGGGCAATGGCGTGCCGAGTTCCTCCGTCAGGCGGCGGGCCGAGTTCTCGGTCGCGAGCAGGCGGCGGAACCTGCGCTTGCCGTTCCGCAAGGCCTCGGCCACCGGGTGCCAGCCATAGAGGACGATGACGTCCGGATCGCCCATCGGCCGGCGAGTCTGGCCCTCGCGGCGTCCGGGCCGTCCCGTCGGACGCTGGAATCGGGGTTTGCGGGGGCTGAAGGGACGGTCGCTCATGAGGTTTTCTCGCGTGATGGCGCGGTGCACATAGCACAGGAGTCCGAGGTTCACGACCCGCCCTGTTTTCGTTTCGCTTTGGTGTTGACACCGGCGGGCGTGCCAACCATAAGAGCGCCCACTGAAACGGCCTGAAGCACGTAGCCGATGGTTGGGTCATGGGGGAATGTCCCGAGCGGCAAAGGGGGCGGACTGTAAATCCGCTGGCTACGCCTTCGTAGGTTCGAGTCCTACTTCCCCCACCACCCAAACCCGAGTTTCCGCGGGTGTAGCTCAATGGTAGAGCAGCAGCCTTCCAAGCTGAATACGAGGGTTCGATTCCCTTCACCCGCTCCAATTTCCCTGCAAAAATCACTACGATTCAATGACTTGCCCATACCAAAGTGTCGGTGAGCGAGCTTGGGCGCGTGTCAGGAACTGCTTTTCGGGCGCAGGTCGGGCGCGAGAATCAGCCTGCCAGGCTGTTTTTCCCCATTCGATTCGTAGTCTTTTCCCATTTCCTTTCACGAACGATCCCGTTCGGCGCCGCCATCAGCCTCTCGGCTTCTGTCTCGTCAATTACGTTCCTCCAAGCGATATCCTTGGGCTGTGCAGCGAATGTGTAAGGCACAAACTCTCGAACCTTCGCGTCCCATAGTTCTAAAGGCACGCCTCGGGCCGGGCCGCGGAACAGCGCACCTTCGTTTTCGATGTAGATCGTGTGTTCCACTCCAGGCTGACGCCGGCGAGTTGAGGCGTCGGGATCGCGTCCTCCGCCCGCTTGTCGTCCGACCTTCCTCGGAGCTAGGCCAGTCCTCAAGTCGGATGTTACGTTCCGGCAGAAGCAAAGCAAGGCGCGGCACCGATCCCCTTGCTCGAAAGGGCGAGCGTTGGCTGCGGAGCGAAGTATGCGCGACATTATCAAAATTGGCACTTGCGCAAAGAGCGCAACCGCAATATCGGACGCTCCAGCTTTCATGAAATCCCAGCTCGACAAGGTACATAAACGATGGGCAAGGAAAAGTTTCAGCGGAATAAGCCGCACTGCAATATCGGGACGATTGGCCACGTTGACCATGGCAAGACGTCTTTGACGGCGGCGATCACGAAGGTTCTGGCGGAGTCTGGCGGCGCGACGTTTACGGCGTATGACCAGATCGACAAGGCTCCGGAAGAGAAGGCGCGCGGGATCACGATCTCGACGTCGCACGTGGAATACGAGACGGCGAACCGTCACTACGCGCACGTGGATTGC
>NZ_JBFUHH010000095.1:0-16029 GCF_056402495.1 Microvirga sp. P4_A5
CCTTCTTCCTCGTCAGAAGGCTCGCCCTCATCTCTGCTCACGGACACGCCTTCTTCGCCTTCGGCCTCGAGGCCGGCGCCATCCCGATCGCGACCACGGCGGCGGCGGCGACGACGACGACGGCGGCCCGTGCCGTCACCGTCCTCGTCACGCTCCCGGTCGGGGCGGGCCTCGACGCTGGATTCCTCCGTCGTCTCGGCTTCGCCTTCCAGCTCCTCGTCCATCTCGATATCGGCCTCGGCGGCTTCATCGGTGGGCGGGATGGCGTCTATCTGGATGCCGGTGGCGGCGGCCTTGTGCTCGATGCGCAGGGCCGGTTCGCCACGCTCGATGGCGTAGTTCGTCGTTMCCAGGAGGCTGTCATCGGCGACGATGCTGATGGCGACGCCGAAGCGGGTCTCCAATTCGCGCAGGTGAACGCGCTTCTGGTTCAGGATGTAGAAGGCCGCCTCCATCCGCGTCCGCACGACGAGGTTGTAGCCGGCATTCTTGATGAGCGTCTCCTCGATGGACCGCAGCACGTGCAGCGCGACCGACGGGGTGGAGCGCACGAAGCCGGTGCCGGCGCAATGGGCGCAGGGGATCGACGAGGATTCGAGCACCCCGGTGCGGATGCGCTGGCGCGACATTTCCAACAGGCCGAAGGGCGAGATGCGTCCGACCTGGATGCGGGCGCGGTCGTTCTTCAGGCATTCGTTCAGCTTCTTCTCGACCGTGCGGTTGTTCCGCTTCTCCTCCATGTCGATGAAGTCGATGACGATGAGGCCCGCGAGATCGCGCAGGCGGAGCTGGCGGGCGATTTCTTCGGCCGCCTCGAGGTTGGTCCGATAGGCCGTGTCTTCGATATTGTGCTCGCGGGTCGAGCGCCCGGAATTCACGTCGATGGAGACCAGCGCCTCGGTGGGGCTGATCACCAGATAGCCGCCGGATTTCAGCGTGACGTGGTTCGAGAACATGGCGTCGAGCTGGGCTTCGACCCCGTGCTTGGCAAAGAGCGGCTGCGCATCGCGATAGGGCTGGACGATCTTGGCATGGCTCGGCATGAGCATGCGCATGAAGTCCTTGGCCTCGCGATAGCCGTCCTCGCCGGACACCGTGACGTCGTCGATGTCCTTGTTGTAGAGGTCGCGGATAGCCCGCTTGATCAGCGAACCTTCCTCGTAGACGAGCGACGGAGCGGAGGAGCTCAGCGTCAGCTCACGCACGCTCTCCCAGAGGCGCATCAGGTATTCGTAGTCGCGCTTGATCTCCGGCTTGGTGCGGGACGCGCCGGCGGTGCGCAGGATGATGCCCATGCCGTCGGGCACGGACAGGTCCTGGGCGATTTCCTTCAGGCGCTTGCGGTCCGCCGCATTGGTGATCTTGCGGGAGATGCCGCCGCCACGGCCCGTGTTCGGCATGAGCACCGAATAGCGACCGGCGAGCGACAGGTAGGTGGTGAGAGCCGCGCCCTTGTTGCCGCGCTCCTCCTTGACGACCTGAACCAGCAGGATCTGGCGACGCTTGATGACTTCCTGGATCTTGTACTGCTTGCGGTGAACGCGCGGGCGGTGAGGGATGTCCTCCTCCGCGTCGCCGCCGCCGAGCTGCTCGACGATCTGATCGGGATCCTCGTCGGCATGATCCTCGTCGGCATGATCCTCGTCGCCGTGATCCTCCTCACCATGATAGTCGTCGTGGTGGGCTTCGCCGTCGTGGTGGCCTTCCTCGGAACCGAGACCGGTCGTGGCCTCAGTGCTCATCGGAGCTTCTTCGGCGCTTTCCGGGGCGGCCGCTTCGGGCGCGCTTTCGCCGTCCGGTGCCTCATCCGTCATCGGGACATGCGTCTCGCCGACGACTTCGAATTCGCCTTCCAGGATCGGGGCGCCGTTGCCGGCGGCCTCGACGCTCCCGTCTGCCTCATCACCCGCATCCGCGGACGACACCGAGGCGTCGCCCCGCGAGCGCTTGGGCGAGGAGCGGCGGCGGCGATTGCGGCGCTGCTCTTCTTCCTGCTCTTCCTCGCGCTGGGCCTCGGCGTCCGCTTCCAGCAGGGCCTGACGGTCAGCGACCGGGATTTGATAATAATCCGGATGGATTTCGCTGAAGGCGAGGAAGCCGTGGCGGTTGCCGCCGTATTCCACGAAAGCCGCCTGAAGCGACGGCTCGACCCGCGTTACCTTCGCCAGGTAGATATTGCCCCGCAATTGCTTGCGGGTAGCCGATTCAAAGTCGAATTCCTCGACCTTCTGGCCACGTACCACCACGACCCGGGTCTCTTCCGGGTGGGAGGCATCGATAAGCATCTTGTTTGCCATGTTGAACTCTCGACATGGCGACCGGGGCCAGAACCTGAGGCAGGTGCCGCAATAGGGGCGGTGAGCCACGCCGCGAAACTCGGCAGCGGGCGTGGATTGCGTTCAAATATCGGTCGGTCGCCATCGTGCGCCTCACTGGGGCGCATTCTGGGTTGAATTGGGCCGACGCCATGCCGGGTTGAGCGGAACATGGGCGGGCGCGAAACCGATCGCGCGCATTGAACGATGCAGAGACGACAGTCAGAACTGACTTCGCTAACGCAACCATTCAACGACGGCCCTTTCGAAATCGATGAGCCAGCCAGGCCGGCCACCGGTATGCACGGCGATCACATCGCCACTTTGCCTGTCCGTGAGCCTGTCGAGGTGACGTAGGGTCCAGAGGATCGGTCAACACAACCGTCTCCACGGACCCGTCGCCAGATTCGGCCATGCCGGACGGGACGCCCATCAATACAGAGCCTCGCGGGCATTTGGCAAGATAAGATGCGGCCATCACCTCTGCGAGGGGGGGCAGCCGCTGGATCGCCACTGTGCCGCAGACGCAACACTGCTTCATTTTGGGCGCATTTCTCGTGACTCTTCGTTAACCAAACGCTGCCTATGGGTTATGACGGGCTCTCAACCTCGGCGCTCGCAATGCATATTGGACGACCCATCACCGTGTTCCGGTTCCTTTTGCTCACCACGCTCGTCGTCGGGGCGATGGGAAATGCGCGGGCGCAGGACGCCAGCGGCGTTCCCAAGCCAGCCACGACCGTGGTCGCCGCCGCCGTGGCGACGCAGGTCGAAGGCGACCGCACGCAGTTCCGCGTCACCCTGTCGGAACCGGTGGAGGCCAGTGCTCACCTCATGGAGGGTCCCGACCGGGTCATCGTCGATCTGCCGGAGGTTGCCTTCCATCTCGCCGCCGAGAACGGCAAGAAGCGCGACGGCCTCATCGCATCTTATCGGTACGGTCTCTTCGCGCCGGGACGGTCCCGGGTGGTGATCGATCTCGCCGAGCCGGCGGTCGTCGCCAATATCCGCGCCGAGCGCGATGCGTCGGGGAGCGCCTCGACTCTGGTGGTGGAGCTGAAACGGGTCGAGCGCGACGAGTTCCGTCGGGCTCAGGTGGCAAGCGTGGCGACCATGGCCCCTACGGCGTCGCCCTCGCGGCCCGCAATGGCGGAGACGAGAGATGACCGGCCCCGGATCGTGATCGATCCCGGCCATGGCGGCATCGACCCCGGCGCGGCCGGCGCCAACGGCATCGTCGAGAAGGATCTGGTGCTTGGATTTGCGCAGCTCCTCAAGAAAAAGCTAGAAAGCTCAGGCTCTTACAAGGTTGTGCTGACACGTGACAACGACGCTTTCGTCTCGCTGGGGGACAGGGTTCGCGCCGCAAGGGCCGCGAAGGCGGACCTCTTCATTTCGATCCACGCCGATTCGCTCGCGGGCGGGCAGGACGTGCGAGGGCTGACGGTCTATACCGGGTCCGAACGTGCCTCCGACGCGGATTCGGCGCGTCTCGCCGATCGGGAGAACAAGGCCGACGCGGTTGCCGGCATCGATTCCAGCGAGGGGCCTGACGAGGTTCTCGACATTCTGCAGGAGCTCACCTCCCGGGAAACCCGGACTTTCTCGCACCGGTTTGCCGGAAGGCTCGTGGGCGAGCTGGATGCGGTGGCGCAGCTCAACAAGAATCCGCGCCGCGAGGCCGGCTTCAAGGTGCTGCGGGCCCACGACGTGCCGTCGGTCCTGCTGGAGCTCGGCTATCTCTCCAGCCGCAAGGATCTCGACCTTTTGATCTCGGACGAATGGCGCAGCAAGGCCATCGCGTCCATGGCGGTCGCGATCGACCGCTTCTTCGCCACGCGTCTCGCGCGGCAGGGCGCTGCCGCAGTTTCACCATAGAAAGCGTGTCGATATCCTTGGCGGGGATGCGATTCCTCGGCTAACAGGGCAGACGGCACTGAACGGGCCGGCGCGCTTGACAGCCGGGACTGGCGTTTGCAGACAGCATAACGGGCGCGCGGGCGCCGAGAACGGAACACCTTCGGATGCGCTTCGTCCTACGATTTTTTGGCTTTCTGTTCAGTATCGGGGCCATTTTCTTCCTGATCGGCGCTGCCGGCCTCGCCTACGGGTACTGGATGTTCTCGAAGGACCTGCCCGACCATGCGCAGCTCGCCGATTACGAGCCGCCGATCATGACCCGTGTCCACGCTTCCGACGGATCGCTGATCGCCGAATATGCCCGCGAGCGGCGGCTTCACATGCCGATCCAGGCCATGCCCAAGCTCGTCGTCGAGGCGTTTCTCTCCGCCGAGGACAAGAATTTCTACAAGCATGCGGGTATCGACCCCGAAGGTATCGTCCGCGCGGTGGTGGCGAATGTGCGCTCCGGCGGCAAGCGGGAGCAGGGCGCCTCGACGATCACCCAGCAGGTGGCCAAGAACTTCCTGCTCTCGAACGAGCGCACCTATGAGCGCAAGATTCGCGAGGCGCTGCTGGCGCTGCGCATCGAGTCGGCTTTCTCGAAGGACCGCATCCTCGAGCTCTACCTCAACGAGATCTATCTCGGCCTCGGCAATTACGGCGTCGCGGCGGCTGCGTTGAACTATTTCGGCAAGTCCGTTCACGAGCTCACGGTCGCCGAGGTCGCCTATCTGGCGGCGCTGCCGAAGGCTCCCAACAACTATCATCCGTTCCGCCAGAAGCAGGCCGCTGTCGAGCGCCGCAACTGGGTCGTCGATCGCATGGTGGATAACGGCTACATCAAGAAGGAAGAGGCCGAAGCGGCCAAGAAGGAACCGCTCACCGTCAGTCCGCGTTCCATCTCGCCCAACAGCATCGCGTCCGGCTATTTTGCCGAAGGCGTGCGCCGCGACATCGCCGACCGCTACGGCGAGGAGACGCTCTACGAGGGCGGTCTCCTGATCCGCTCCACCCTCGACCCGCAATTGCAGGCGATGGCCCGCAAGGCGCTCGTCGACGGATTGGTTCGTTTCGACGAGGCGCGCGGCTGGCGCGGGGCGACGCAGAAGCTCGACCTGACAGGCCGCGAATGGGGCCTGGCCCTGGCGGAAGTGCCTATTCTGGGCGACGTGCAGCCATGGCGACAGGCGGTCGTCCTCGAAGTGACCGGCGGGCGAGCCCGAATCGGCCTTCAGCCTCGCAAGGCTGCCTCCGGACAGGTCGTGACCGAGCGCCAGACCGGCTTCGTCACCGCGGACGGCGTGAAGTGGACGCGCCGGGCCGTGGAGAAGGCGCTGTCCCCCGGGGATCTCGTCTTCGTGGAGCCCATGGAGGGCAAGCCCGACCAGTTCCGCCTCCGGCAGATCCCGGAGATCTCCGGCGCGATCGTTGCCATGGACCCTTATACGGGACGCGTCCACGCGATGGTCGGCGGCTTCTCGTTCGACCAGAGCGAGTTCAATCGCGCCAATCAGGCGATGCGCCAGCCGGGCTCGTCCTTCAAGCCGATCGTCTACGCGACCGCCCTCGACAAGGGTTACACCCCGTCGAGCCAGGTGCTGGACGCGCCCTTCGTGCTCGACATGGGCCCGGGGCAGGCCGCTTGGGCACCCTCGAACTATGACGGAAAATCGGCGGGCTTGCGGACGCTTCGCTACGGCGTCGAGCACTCCAAGAACCTCATGACAGTCCGCCTCGCCAACGAGGTCGGCATGCCGGCCATCTCGGAATATGCCCGCAGGTTCGGCGTTTACGACGATCTGTTGCCGTTGTTGTCGATGTCACTCGGCGCCGGCGAGACCACCGTCATGCGGATGACGGCGGCCTATTCGATGTTCGTGAACGGCGGCCGTCGGATCAAGCCGACCCTCATCGACCGAATCCAGGATCGCAGCGGAAAAACCATTTACCGGCACGACGACCGCAAGTGCGCCGGCTGTGACGCCGCCGCTTGGGATGGCGGCGCACCGCCCCGGCTCGCGGACAATCGCGAGCAGGTCATCGATCCGCTCACCGCCTATCAGATGACGTCGATCCTCGAAGGGGTGGTGCAGCGCGGCACGGCGCAGAGCGTCAAGGTCGTGGGCAAGCCGCTCGCCGGTAAGACC
The DNA here is from genome assembly GCF_056402495.1 of Microvirga sp. P4_A5. NCBI lineage: Bacteria > Pseudomonadati > Pseudomonadota > Alphaproteobacteria > Hyphomicrobiales > Methylobacteriaceae > Microvirga > Microvirga sp. P4_A5. The sequence goes on from NZ_JBFUHH010000095.1 coordinate 6,365, forward strand.
GGCACCACGAACGACGCGAAGGACGTGTGGTTCGTCGGCTTCTCGCCGGATCTCGCGGTGGGCGTCTTCATCGGCTACGACAAGCCGCAATCCCTCGGCAATGCCGCCACCGCCGGTCAATACGCCGCGCCGGTATTCCGCGATTTCATGCAGATGGCCCTCAAGGACAAGCCGGCGACGCCGTTCCGCGTGCCTCCCGGCATCAAGCTGATCCGCGTCAACGCCTCCACGGGCCTGCGCGCAGGGTCGGGCGAGGGCGGCGGCGTGATCGTCGAGGCGTTCAAGCCCGGCACCAGCCCGCCCGAGAGCTACATCCCGGTCGAAGTCGATTCCGGCGCGGACGCGCCGCCCGAAGCCCATCGCGCTGTTGCGCCGGGCAGTGTCGGCGGGTTGTACTAGAAGGCGAGTGGCGAATGGCGATTGGCGAGTGGAAGATTGGCGGTAGCCATAACCTGCGCCAATTTTATTGACACTGCATGCATCCAGCACCTACTGACCATTCGCCATTCGCCATTCGCCATTCGCCATTCGCCATTCGCCATTCGCCATTCGCCATTCGCCATTCGCCATTCACAATCTTTCCCGGACACCATGCGCGCCGAAATCGAACATCTCGTGGACGAAGCCAAGCAGTCGATCGCACTGCTGAGGAGGCATCTTTGACTGGGACAATGCCCAGCGCCGCCTCGCTGAACTGAATTCCCTCGCCGAAGATCCCGACCTCTGGAACGATGCCGATGCCGCGCAGAAGATCATGCGCGAACGCACGTCGCTCGAGGATCAGATCACGGCGATCAAGCGCCTCGAACAGGATATCGAGGATGCCACCATGCTCATCGAGCTCGGCGACGCCGAAGGCGACGCCGCGACCGTAAAGGAAGCCGAGGAGAGCATTCGCGCCGTCCAGGCGGAAGCCGCGCGACGTCAAGTCGAGACGCTCCTGTCGGGCGAGGCGGACGCGAACGACACCTACGTGGAAGTCCATTCTGGCGCCGGCGGCACCGAGAGCCAGGATTGGGCCTCGATGCTGCAGCGCATGTACGCGCGCTGGGGCGAGCGCCGGAAATACAAGGTCGAGCTGCTCGAAATCACCGACGGCGAAGAAGCCGGCATCAAGAGTGCGACGCTTCTGATCAAGGGGCACAACGCCTATGGGTGGCTCAAGACGGAATCGGGCGTCCATCGCCTGGTCCGCGTTTCTCCTTACGACTCGAACGCGCGGCGCCACACGAGTTTCGCGTCGGTGTGGGTCTATCCGGTGGTGGATGACCGCATCAATATCGAAGTTAAGGAATCCGATTGCCGGATCGATACGTTCCGCTCCTCGGGCGCCGGCGGCCAGCACGTGAACACGACCGATTCGGCCGTGCGCATCACGCATATCCCCAGCGGGATCGTGGTCGCCTGCCAGCAGGAGCGGTCGCAGCACAAGAACCGCGCCACCGCCTGGAACATGCTTCGTGCCCGCCTCTACGAGGCCGAGCTCAAGCGCCGGGAAGAAAAGGCGAGTGCCGAGGCCGCCTCCAAATCGGAGATCGGCTGGGGTCACCAGATCCGCTCCTACGTCCTGCAGCCCTACCAGATGGTGAAGGACCTGCGGACGGGCGCGCAATCGACCGCCCCGCAGGACGTCCTCGACGGCGATATCGACCCCTTCATCGAGGCTTCGCTCGCGCAGCGTGTGTTCGGCAAGACCGAAGAGGTCGAGGATATCGAGTAGCCGACGCCGCGGTCGCGCACCGTCGCAGCCGACATGCCTCAGACGACCCAGAAATGGCCGGCATTCACCACCGTCTCGGCGGCCTTCAACTTCAGCTGCGCGACGACGATCGACGGTGCGGGGCCCGAGCCGTCGGAATCGTAGATGATCTGGTCCGTATCCGTGTCGAACAGAATGCGCACGAGCAGGTCCTTCGCGGCGCTCCCCTCCGCGAACTTGGTCGAAAGCAGCACGCCTGCGGGGCCGAGGTCGCGGAAAGCCCCGGTCCAGAGGTCGATCCTGTCGAAATCCGCGTTGAAATCCAGGATCGTGTCGATGGAACGGTCAGCCGCCGGATCGTGATCGAAGCGGAAACTGTCCCGGCCTGGACCGCCGATCAGAATGTCGCTGCCGGGACCGCCTGAGAGAAGATCGTCACCGGCCATGCCATGCAGGCGATCGTTGCCGTAATCGCCATAGAGCTTGTCGGTCACCTTCGTGCCCCACAACACATCGTCGGTGGTTTTGCCGATCTGGGTCAGAACCTCGGTCTTGGCGTTCCAACTCCATTGCGCCACCTGCTTGCCGTCCATCTTGTGCGATCCGTAAAGCTTGCGGATCGCCTGGATGTCGAATTTCTTGAGGCTTGTCGGCGGTCTCTCCCCCTCTGAGGTAGGCCATCACCGTGTTGGAAACGCTGTCGTATTTCTCCGACAGCATGCGGCCGTTATAGAAAGTGCTGCTGAAGGGATGCTTCAGGCCGAGAGCGTGGCCGATCTCGTGGAGTAATACATATTTCTTCCAGGCCGGATCGGCGGCGAAGCGACTCCGATCGTGGGTGTTGAGATAAATGTTTCCGGCGATCTCGTCGTAGGATTCGACATAGAAATTGTCATACGTGATGTCGCCGAGGTCATCCGATGCCGGAAAATAGCCGAGCCCGGACGAATCCTCCTGCGGTGCCCACGAGAATTGAATGTCCCCGTGGTCGCCCTTCGCCTCGAGGAAGGTAATCCCCGACGCCGCCCCCCATTTCTTGAGAGCGGCGCGGGCATCGGCCTTGTCTTTCCGCGAAAAGGAATGCCAGTGCGAACGACTTCCCGGGAACGCATCGGTATCAGCCTCCGTCATCCGGGACTGGAACGAGTAGGTGATGAAAGTCGGCTTCGTCCGTACGGAATCTCCGTCCGAGCCGATCCAGGTCCGCCCGGACAGAAGCGCCGAGTAATTGCCGACTTCTCGTTGGTTCCACCAGAAAAATGGCGACGCCCCAGGGGTAAGGGTGGTCGCACCTGAGGAAGCGCTGCCGAACGAGGGCGATCGCATCATGCAATCCTGTGATAGAAGCATGGATCGATATAAAGTATCATCGGTTGCACTGCAAGAGATGGCAAAGAGGGGAGCGTCGGCTACAGCGCTTTCGCGGCCGCCAGAACCTCCTCCACATGCCCCGGTACCTTCACCTTTTCCCAGACGCGGGCGATTCTTCCGTCGCGGTCGATGAGCAGCGTGGTGCGCTCGACGCCCATGTACTTGCGGCCGTACATGCTCTTTTCGACCCAGACCCCATAGGCGCCGAGCATCGCCTTGCCTTCGTCGGAGGCGAGGGCGAAGTCAAGACCGTATTTCGCACGGAATTTGTCGTGGCTCTTCATCGCGTCGGGGGAGATGCCGATTATTTCGGTCCCGGCGGCCTCGAATTCCCGTTTGAAAGTTTGGAAATCCTTGGCCTCCAGCGTGCAGCCGCTGGTGTCGTCCTTCGGGTAGAAATACAAAACGACCTTACGGCCACGCAGGCTCTCGAGGGAGAGGGTTCGGCCGTCGGTCGCCGGAAGCGTGAAAGCCGGGGCCATGTCGCCTGCTGCCAAGGTCATCGCTCGCCTTCCTTTCGTCGGAATAGGGTGGTTGGAACCGCGTGGGCTCATTGAAAGACATGGTCGCGACGCATGTGCAAGAGGGGTAAGGTCCCCGTGTGATTCCCGACGATGGAAACGTGAGCGGACAGCAGACGACATAGAATGAAGCCGTTATCCAAACTCAAGTTCCGCCGGCGCAGGCTGGTGAAGCGGAGCTCGTTGGCACGTGTCGTGCGCGCGTCGGCCTTTCTTTGCGTGGCGCTCCTCGTCCTGATCGGGGCCGGTTTTGGCCTCCTCTACATGCGACTTTCAGTCGGGCCCCTGAGTTTCGGAAGCCTTCCCGACCGGGTTGCGGATTCCATCGCGGCCCGTATCGGGACCGGCTGGTCCGTGACGTTGCGGAACACCGCGCTCGAACTGCACGGAGGCGCGCCGGCCTTGCGGGCGAATGGCCTCGACGTGCGGGACCCGGAGGGCGCCCTCGTCCTTCGCGCCCCCTACGCGCTCGTCAGTGTGGACGCCATGTCCCTGCTCGGCGGAAATCTGCAGCCCAAAGCCATCGCGGTCCGGGACCTGCAATTGCGGGTTCTCGTGGACCGCGACGGCGCGCTGAGCTTTTCGCCCGTGCCCGCCGCCGAGGGCGGCGAGCTGGCGCCGCCTCAGTCGATTGTCCCCCCCGCTCAGGCGCCACCGCCTTCCGCGTCGGCCGGAGGCGCCTCGCCGATCTCGAATGTGGTGGGATCGCTCTTCGAACTCGTGCTCGATCCGCAAAGCATCCTGAATTCCCTCGACCGGGCGCAGCTCACCAATGCCACGCTGGTCTTCGTCGATGCGGAGCAGCGCCAGCGCGCCGCGTTCAACCGCGTCGACGCGACATTCGACTGGGCCGAGGACGGCGGCCGTCGCTTCCTCGCCAGCATCGAGGGGCCGCAGGGGAGCTGGCAGCTCAAGGGCGATGTCGACCGCGAGAGCGCCGGAGTCTATCGGGCGGAAATCCTCGCCGACGGAGCCTCGATCCAGGACATCCTGCTCCTCTCCGGCCAGTCCGCCCTGCCGGCGACGACCGACCTGAAGTTTTCCGGGCGAATTGACGCCGCCTTCGCGGACGGGCGCGTCACCGAGCTCAAGACCCGCCTGTCGGCGCGGGACGGCATGGTTCAGCTGAACGACAAGGACACGTCGCCTGCCATCGTTCAGCGGTCCGATATCGAGATTTCGTGGGACGAGCCCGCGCGGGCGCTCGACCTGACGCGGCTCCACCTGCAGGGGGGCGGGAACGACGTCACGCTGATGGGCCGTCTCACCACCAACCTGCCGCAGGACGGCTGGAATCTGTCCCTGTCGGGCAAGGACGTGGTGCTTTCCGGGGCGGCGTCGAGCGATGCTCCGGTGCGCATCTCCGACCTTGCGGCCGAGCTGTCCGGGCCGGATGGCGTGACGCTGAAATCGGTGATGCTTCGGGGTCCCGACCTTTCCGCCGACCTGACCGGAAACCTGTTGCCCTCAGCAGATCCGACGTCCCTCCACCTCGCCTTGAGGGGATCGAAAACCGATCTCCGGACGGCGCTTCGGCTCTGGCCCGAAGCGGTGGCACCTCCCGTTCGCAAGTTTCTGGTCGGACATGTGGGCGGCGGCAGGCTCGACGCCATCGACCTGAAGGTGGCGATGACGGGCGCCGACATGACGCGGGCGCTGTCCGGGGAGCCCATCCCGGTGGAATCCTTGGCGATCGCTTTTTCGGCATCGGACGGCACCCTCATGGCCGCCGAAGGCCTGCCGCCGCTCACCGGGTTGAACGTCACGGGCGCGGTCAGCGGCGTCGATGTGCGGCTGCGCGCGCCGGCCGGAAAGGCTGAGATGGCGGGCCGTTTCCTCGACGCGTCGGATGGCAGCTTCGTGCTGGAAAATTACTGGAAGGACGACGCGACCGCTTTCGTCGATTTCCGCCTCGCGGGCCCGGCCGACGGGGTCGGCGCCTTGCTGCAGCAGCCGCTCATCCACGACATCGCGGGATTTGAGATCGACCCCGCGACCATGAAGGGAAGCGCCGACCTGAAGGTGAAGATCGCGCTTCCCGTGAAGAACATCCCGCGCTTCGTCGATCTGCCGATCTCCGTCACTGGAACGATGACCGATCTCGGCATCGACAAGATCTTCGGCAAGGAGCGGCTCGAAGGCGCCAAGCTCGCCATCGCGTATGACAAGGGCTATCTGAGCGTCAAGGGCGACGGCAAGGTCGGTGGCAGCCCCGCCAACATCGATCTCCGGCAGACGCCCGCCGGGGGCGAGGCGAATGTCACGTTCAGTCTCGACGAGGCGGCCCGCGCCCGGCGTGGCATGTCCTTCGGCTCTCAACTGACCGGCACATTTCCGCTGAAGGTCGCAATCCCCCTCGGCAAGGACGAGAAGACCGGCATCAAGGTGGATGTCGACCTCACCAAGGCAGGGATCGATCAGCTCGTTCCCGGCTGGGCAAAACCTGCGGGGCGGATCGCGAAACTGTCCTTCACCATGGTGGAGGGGGCCTCGACAGAGCTCCGTGATCTGCAACTCGACAGCGGCGCGACCCAGATGCGGGGCTCCGCCACAATGACCGCGGACGGGGCCCTCGACAAAGCCGACCTTTCAACGCTCAAGATCTCCGCGGGCGACGACATGCGCGCCCAGCTGGACCGGACGGGAGGCGTCTACAAGGTCGTCATCCGGGGCAATACCGGCGACGCGCGGCCGTTCGCCAAGGCCATGGACTCGGCTGCGGCCACGACCAAAGGGGCGAACCGCGACGCCAAGGATTTCGACCTCGATCTCAATCTCAACATCCTGACCGGGTTCAACGACGAGGCGATCACCAGCGCGACCCTCAAGGCCTCGGTCAGGAAAGACAGCCTGCGCCAGCTCGACATGAAAGGTCGCCTCGGTGCGACCAATCTCGTGGCGCGCACCATGGCGGCACCCGCCGGTCCCCAGATCCTCGTGCAATCGGACAACGCCGGATCGCTGCTGCGTTTTCTCGATATCTACAAGCGGATGACGGGCGGCGACCTGGTGCTGCAGATGGGAACGGGCGACGGGCCGCAGATCGGCAACCTGATGGTGCGGGACTTCGCGCTCAGCAACGAGCCGGCGTTGCGGCGCATCATTCCGACCCAGACGCAGGTCGTCGCCGGGCAGGATCGCGCCGGCAACGCGCAATCGGTGCGCGTCGACATCAACGAGGCGCGGTTCAGCAAGGCGCGGGTCGATTTCACGCGAAGCGCGGGCCGGCTCGACTTCAAGGATGCGGCGGTGTTCGGCAGCCAGGTCGGATTCACCCTCGGAGGCTTCATCGACCAGGCGCGCGACCGTATGGATATTTCCGGCACCTTCGTGCCCGCCTACGGCCTCAACAACGCGTTCGCGCAGGTGCCTCTGTTCGGGCCGCTGCTGGGCGGCGGGCAATATGAGGGCCTGTTCGCGGTCAATTTCCGCGTCGCCGGGCCGGTCGCCAACCCGACGCTGACGGTCAATCCGCTTTCGGCGGTCGCACCCGGTTTCCTGCGCAAGCTCTTCGGCGCGGGAGGCGATCAGCCGACGGGCTCTTTGCCGACGACTCCGGAGCGGTAGGGCCCGTCAGACCGCGCGCAGCAGCACGTGCCGTTTCTTGCCGAACGATAGCTTGATGACACCCTCGGGCGTCAGGTTGGCGGTGCGCAGGACGCCCCGCTCGTCGGTCACGATTTGATCGTTGACGCGAAGGCCGCCGCTTTTCACCTGCCGGCGCGCCTCACCGGTCGAGGGCAGGAGCTTGGCATATTCGGGGCCGAAGGCGGTCAGCACGCCGAGGCCCGCGTCGAGAGACGACGCTGCGATTTCCACCGTCGGGAGGCTTTCGGCGAGCGCGCCCTGCTCGAAGGTCTTGCGGGCGGTCTCGGCGGCAAGCTCCGCCGCCTCGCGGCCGTGGAGCAGCGCGGTCGCCTCGGTCGCCAGAACCTTCTTCGCCTCGTTCACGTCGGCGCCTTCCAACGCTGCGAGGCGGGCGATCTCGTCCATGCCCAGCAGCGTGAACAGCTTGAGGAATCGGCCCACATCGGCGTCCTCGGTGTTGCGCCAGAACTGCCAGTAATCGTAGGGGCTCAGCATTTCGCCGTTGAGCCAGACGGCGCCGGAGGCCGTCTTCCCCATCTTCGCGCCCGAGGACGTCGTCAGCAGCGGGCAGGTGACCGCGTAAAGCTGCGGCGTGCCCAGCCGTCGGCCGAGATCGATGCCATTGACGATGTTGCCCCATTGATCGGAGCCGCCCATCTGGAGGACGCAGCCGTAGCGCTTGTTCAACTCCACGAAATCGTAGGCCTGCAGGATCATGTAGTTGAATTCGAGGAACGACAACTCGTGCTCGCGCTCGAGCCGGAGTTTCACGCTGTCGAAGGACAGCATGCGGTTGACGGAGAAATGCCGGCCCACATCGCGTAGGAAATCGATGTAATTCAGCTTGGTCAGCCACTCGGCGTTGTCGACCATGATGGCGTCGCGTGCGCCCTCGCCGAAATCGATCAGCCGCGAGAACACTCCCTTGAGGCTCGTCTTGTTGTCGTCGATCTGCTCCGGCGTCAGCAGCTTGCGGCTCTCGTCCTTGCCCGAAGGATCGCCCACCCGTGTCGTCCCGCCGCCCATCAGCGCGATCGGCTTGCCGGCCCCGGTCTTCTGGAGCCAGTGCAGCATCATGATCGACAGGAGATGCCCCACATGGAGCGACGGGCCGGTGCAATCGTATCCCACATAAGTGGTGAGCCGCCCCTCCAGCGCCGCCGCGTCGATCCCGTCGAAATCGGAGGTCTGGTGAATGAAGCCGCGCTCGGTGAGCACTTTCAGGAATTCGGATTTCGGCGCGTTCATCGCGTCTCTCTTCTGTCGGTCACGGAGGATGGCGAAGGTCTACCGACGGCGGTGGGGATCCACAAGGGTTTTCCGGCGCAAAGGATGGTGTCGTTACAACCAGTCCTCGGGTGAGATCCAGTCACGATCAAGAAGTTAGCCCCAACATTCGGCGCATCACTCAACACAGGGTTGCGGCTGCCTTGTGTCGCCAGCCTGCTCGCGGTCACGACACCTTGACGGTTTCGAACTAAACAATATTATATCATGACAGTTTCGAACTGGGAGGCTTGCGGATGTGCTACTTGTGTACAGCCAACGATCAGGGAACATCCGGGTCGAGTTTCTCGCACGAAATCTATCAGTCCTCGGCCTGGGGTTGGAACGGAGAAGGCGCCGGTTTCAGCTCGTACAATGAGGCGATGAATTATGCCAGCATGGCCGCCGGCGCCCCATGGGACGGCATCGGAGACTGGATCGAAGGCGCCGTTGACGACGTCCACGACTGGATCTCCCACAATGTCTCCACCGCGCCGCTGACCCTCTTCTCCACGCTCGCCACGACCGCTCCGTTTTCGGTCGCGGGGGTCCGATTCACCGTGCCGTCCGGCCTCGATGCGGATGTGCGGGCCTTGCTCACGGGGTCGCAGTGGAGCTCCAGCACGATCACCTACAGTCTTCCCGACTCTCGCGGCGACTATCAGTGGTTCAATCCGAGCGCGACCGGCTACAAGGCGCTCACCTTCGATACCGAGCAGGCCATCCGCTATACACTCGAAGGCTACAGCCCCTATGCGGGCGGGCCGAAAATGGGCCTTACATCCGTCGAAGGCGTGACCAATCTCAACCTGAGCTACGCAGGCCGTAACGGTGCGACCATCCAGGTCTCCGGCTTCACCCCCGGAGACACGATCAATCGCAGTCACGGCTATTATCCGGGCGTCCCCGGCTATGGCGGCGACGTGTGGCTGAGCCGCGAGAGCGGGGGCGTCGGCACCTACAGTCATTCCTTGGTATTGCACGAACTCGGGCACGCGCTCGGACTGAAACATCCGCACGATTCCGGCGGCGTGCTTCCCAAGATGAGCGCGGCGCACGATTCCGCCGAATTCACCGTGATGTCCTACAGGCTCACCCAGGACGATCCGCAAACCTTCATGCAATACGACGTCGCGGCGTTGCAGGCGATGTACGGCGCCGATTTCGTAACCAACAGCGGAAACAGCACCTATTCGTGGTCAGCCACCACGGGCCAGGCC
>NZ_JBFUHH010000096.1:0-15887 GCF_056402495.1 Microvirga sp. P4_A5
CTACATCTACGGCTCGTCGAACGGCACCAACACCGGTTGGGTCCTCGGCGGCGGTGTCGAATACGCGTTCACCAACAACCTGACAGCCAAGGTCGAAGGTCTGTACGTGAACCTCGACACCAAGAACGACAATTTCGGCGCTTATGCCAACAACAACAACGCCGAGTTCGGCGTGGTTCGCGCTGGCCTGAACTACAAGTTCAGCAGCTACTAAGAGCCGTTTAAGTCTCACGAAAAAGCCCGGTGGAAACACCGGGCTTTTTCTGTTTCAGGGCTTCACGGCCGTCTTGCCGAACATCGGCACGCGCGTCTCGAAATCCGACAGCCAGGCGACGAGCCGTGGGTGGGTCTCGCGCCAGTGCCCGCCCATCCGCAAATCGAGATAACCGAGCGCGCAGGCCTGCGCGATATGCCCCACATGAAGAGTGGCGGTCGGCGCGCTGAGATGGGCTTCTGCATGATCGAGCCCGCGCGCGACCTTGCCGGCGTGGTGTTCGAGCCATTTGGGGTTGCGGTTTTCTTCCGTCCGCCAACGTGTCTCGTAGACCTGGATCAACGCCGCATCCATGATGCCGTCGGCGAGCGCCTGCTGGCGCAAGGCCGCGAAACGGTCCCAGCCCGACGGGTAGATGTGGCCGCCGCCCGCAAGATCGTCGAGGTATTCGAGGATCACGCGCGAATCGTAGAGCGTCTCGCCATTCTCCAGCACCAGCGTCGGGATCTTGCCCAGGGGATTCTGCTGCCGGAGGCTGTCGTCGGGGTTCGTCGTATCGGTATCCACCACCTCGATCCTGTCGATAAGGTCGAGAAGCGAGGCCGCGATCTTGACCTTGCGGCCGAACGGAGAAGCGGGAGAGGAGCGAAGCGTCAGCATGCGGAATTCCTGCGATATGAGAACGCCTCTTCATGAGGCTCGCGCCCTCGCACCGCAACCGATTTCGCTAAGCGGACCTTATGCCGGCGGCCCGAACGGCTCGCAGCGATAGCCTGCATATTGACCGCGCGACAAGCGTTCGGCGAGCGCCGGGAGCAGGAGATCCGCTTCCCGTCGCAGCCCGAAGGGCGGGTTCAGCACCAGAAGGCCGCTCCCATTGAGCCGCGTCTGGTCTCGCGGATCGTCGATCAGCAGTTCGAGCCGGAGCCCCGGCCGCGCGCATTCCGCGTCGAGGCGCGCCACGAGGGCATCGATGGGCGCCGCTGCCTTGATGGGATACCACGCGGCGTAGACGCCATTCGGCCATTTGCGGCTCGCCTCGATGAGTTGCGTGCCGACACGCTCCAACTCGTCGATCTCCTCATAGGGCGGGTCGATCAGAACGAGCCCGCGCTTTTCCTTCGGCGGAATCAGCGCGTGGAGGGCGGTCCAGCCGTCGAGATGCAAGACCTTGAGGTTCGTCGCCTGATTGAAGGCGCGGTTCAGCACCTTGTGATCCGCGGGATGAAGCTCAACGAGGACGCCGCGATCCTGCGGGCGCAGAATTTCGCGCAGGATTCCGGGAGAACCGGGATAGATCGTCGGCCCGTGGCGCGTGCGCACATCGGCGATGATCGTCCGATACGGCGCCAGCAATTCCTCGACCTCGGGCGCAAATGCGGCGTCGAGCCGCCCGACGCCCGCGACCCATTCTCCGGTCCGGCCGGCGGCATCTCCCGCGAGGTCGTAGAGCCCGAGCCCCGCATGGGTGTCGATGACGCGGATCGGCGTCTCTTTCCGCTGAAGGTAGGTGATGATTCGCACGAGCAGGGCGTGCTTCATCACATCGGCGAAATTTCCCGCATGGAACGCGTGCCGATAGTTCATCGAACCGCCGGCACGGCGATCTGGCCCGCGTTGCAGCCGTCGCGATCGACCTCCGGGCATTGCCTGAAATTCTTCAGGTCGCGATCGACGCAAATGCGAATTTCCTGGAACACCCGTCGTCCACAGGAGATCGACATCATGTCGAGGCGCAATCCCGGATTGACTTCGGCGAAGGCGCGCTCGATCTCGATCGGCATCACCCGCGAGCCCGTCGGGATCTTCGCCAGCCGGTCGGGGATCTTCACCATCTCGCGCGCAGCTTTTACCTTGCGGAAATAGCCGCTCGGGCTGTCGCCCGTGCAGGTGCCGTGCTTGCGCCACTGATAGCGGGCGAGATTCTGATCGGGAAACACATCGCCGAACTCGTCCAGGGCCGCCCGCGGAACGAACCGGCCGGACGGCTCACAAAAGCTTGGGTAGCCGACATCGAGCTGCGGCCACAGGCCGTGCGTGACGAAACCGAGCCCCGAGCCATCCGCGCATTGCTTCTCGGATCGTGCCGTCGAGTTGGTTTCACAAAAGCCGGGCGACCAGGACAGGGCGAGGACGTAGAAGTCGAACGCGCCCGCCGGCGCGCCGCGCGCTTCCCGCATCGGCTGGCTGCTGGCAGGAAAGTTTGAAAACGCCAGGAGCAGGAACGCCGCCAGCCACCGGCAGGCGATCAAGGCGCCGCCTGCTTGCATTGGGGCGCATAGGCATAGTTGCGATCGAGGCCGGCGACGCACCATTCGGTGCCCCAGCCCGTCCCCAGGAAGCCGAGGCCGTCACGCACCGAGAAATCGACCCGGCGCTTGTAGCCGTCTGAAACCAGCGCGGTTCCGGAGCAGAACCGGCGCGGGAGATGCTCGAGGCCCCAGGGCCGCCACGCCGTTTCCCGGACGTTCTCGAAACCAAGGATCTGGAGGTCCGAGTTCCAGAATCTCCCCTCGCGCTTGGCGAATCGCGAGGTGATATCGCCGAGGACCGAGGGATCGCCGCAGCCTGGAATGGAGGCATTGAACGAGTGATCCCGTCGTTCCGCCGGCGTGATTTCGCTCGCGAGAACGGGGGCGCTCAGCACCATGCATGAGACCAGAGCCGCCAGCCACTTCATCGTAATGCTCCAACAATCCGAACCGCTTGAACCGAACCATGTGGGTGGCGCGCGTTCAGGTCAAGCGCCAGACAGCGCCGTACCCCGTTTAGTAGATGCTGTGGCTGCTCAAAGCCAAGGGTTCGTTGCCCGAACGCCGCATGGGCGGCGCCGGTGCATAGGTCTGGGCAGGGGGAAGCGGGGGCGCCTGCGCACGCGGCTGCGACGCATAGGCTCCATTGGGCGGCGGCAGATCGGCCGCGAAACCCCCACCCAGGCCTTGGCGCGCCGTCATGCCGGGGGCCATTCCGCCGCCGGCCGCCGTGTCCGGCTGATCCTCTTCGAGGTCGATGGGGGCGAGGTCGGCAGAGGCCGTGAGAGGCGCCGCAAGCCTGCTCTGGACCGGGTCGATTCGCGGTTCGAACTTCAGCACCGGCCGGCAGACGCGCCGGTCCCCCCTTGGGTTGTGCCGGGCGAGGTCCAGATGGAGATGATCGTAGTGATAGGAATCGGAGCCGGGGCCCAGCACCGTGTTGAAATAGCGGCAGGCGCCCACGAAGGCTTCCCGGAGGAATTCCTGTTCGGCGGGATCGCCCTTCCAGCCCTTGACCACGGACACCTCGCGCCCGTTCGCGAGGACGAAGGCCATGACGTCGAGAGCGTTGCCGAAAGCGTGCTCCGAAACCTTGGCGCCGCGCTGGTTGTTGCGCGGCCGGCACGAATAGGACCCCGCCCTCACGTCGATGACGGGGATGCCGAAATACATCATGGCGGCGGGCTTCACGATTTCGTCGAGCCAGGTGTCGATCCGCGGGATGATGGGACAGGCGAGCGTCACCTTCGACGTCAGGCCCACGGACCCGTTGGTGAAGGCCGCGACCTTGAACGGGTAATCGATGCCGCAGACGCCCGGGCCATCGATCTTCGAGGATAGGGACATATAGGCCGAGGGTTGCACCAGCCGTTGGGACAGGCAGGCCTCTTCGGCCTGGGCGCGCCAAGGCTCGCGCTGTTCGAACCGAAACAACCCGCAACCGGTGAGCCCAACTCCAACGAGCGATAGGGCAAAGAACGCAACAAACCCGCGACGCATGCGAGGAAGCTACCCGCAGACCCGTAAACATCGCGTCAACGCTGCCGGCGGAGGTGCAGGATCCACCTTCCCCTCATCGCTACGGTTGCTCCGTCATCAGGGCGGCGGCCGGGAGAAAAACTTCCGCAATACGCTCACCTAGTCTTTGGAAAACATAAATTCATCCCGCAGCTTAGCGAATAGACTTCAAAGCGCCATGTGTTAACGCTGTTCAAATGTACAACAGGCAGTGCAAAGGTCTTTTTTGGGCAAAGAACAAACGGAACATTCCCTCGTCAAAACAACGAATTAACACCTTGGAAACCATTCTATCCCCTGCGCGTTTCCCTTTTGACTGTGCGTTGGGGGCTTTTCACAGGCTCGCGAGTTTGGTAGCGTGCCTCTCCATTCAGACAGGGGTATCCCATGAACGTTGCCTCTCATTTGGACCGCGCTTCGAAATTGAACATCGCAGCCGTATGCGTGTCTCTCGCTTTCATCTGCGCCATCGTCGTCGGCGTTTTCTGATTTTTCAGCTTTCGACCGGCGACCCGGCGAAATTCATCAGCGCGTTAGGCTGCCGGAGAGAATCCGGCAGTTTTTTTATGATTCCGGGCAGGGTTTGGCGGTAACGGTCCAGGAGGTTACGTTGGTTTCCATCCGGCATTCCGCCATGCGCGGCCCCTCCGGTGTCCGGAGACAGGCGCTTTCGCCATAGGCGAACAACCGCCCCTGGGCCCGGCAAAAGCAATCCGCATGGTTGCGGCCCAAAAACTGGGCCGGATGGACGCGAGCGCTCTCGCCCGCGAAGGCCGCGATGGGACTGAGCGTGAAGGTGAGCAGCAGGACGAGGCCGCGCATGACCGCATCTCCGTCGATTTCACCCCCGCAGAATGGTCCTCCTCCCACGGCGCGCCGTCAAGGACGTTCCCAGCTTCGCACCGCCTCATCGTCCGCGCCCGCCGCCTCGATCCACGCCCCGACGCTGCCATCGGCAAGGTGCTCGCGTTTCCAGAACGGCGCCCGGGTTTTCAGATAATCCATCAGGAATCCCGCCGCCTCGAAGGCCGCCCGCCGGTGGCTGGAGGCGGCGAGGACCAGCACGATTTGCTCGCCGGGCCGGATCAATCCGAAGCGGTGGATCAGCGTGAGGCCTGCGAGCGCCCAGCGGGTTTCGACCTGCGCGGCGAGGCGCAGCAATTCCGCCTCCGCCATGCCGGGATAATGCTCCAGTTCGAGGGCCGAGAGCCTCCCGTTCTCGTCGCGGCAGAAGCCGGTGAACGCGACCACGGCGCCAATGTCCGGTCGACCCTCGGTCAGCGCCGAGGTCTCGGCCGCCACATCGAAATCCTCAGCCTGGACCCGGACCCGGACGGGCACGGCCTAGCCGCCTGTCATCGGTGGGAAAAACGCGATTTCCCGCGCGCCGGCAATGGGGGCATCCGGCTTTGCGTGCACATGGTCGATCGCGGCGCGCACCACGCTCTCGTTTTCGAACGCATGTTCGTATTCGTCGCCGCGCGTCCTGAGCCAGCGGACGAGGTCCGCGATGGTGGAAACCGACGGCGGCGGATCGACGTCCTCGTCCGTCCGGCCGACCCGCTCACGCACCCAGGCGAAATAGACGAGCCGCATGGCGGGGTTCACCCCTCGTCCATCATGTGATGAATGCCGGTCTTCAGATAATCCCACCCGGTATAGATGGTGAGAACGGCGGAGACCCAAAGCAGCACGATGCCGATCATCGTCGTTCCCGGCAACACGGTCTCGCCCGCCGGACCGGCGATCAGAAAGCCGATCGCCACGATCTGCGCCGTCGTCTTCCATTTGGCGACCCGGCTCACCGGCACGCCGACCTTCAGTTCGGCGAGAAATTCCCGCAGGCCCGACACCAGGATCTCGCGGCAGAGGATCACGATGGCGGCCCAGAGGCCCCAGCCGTGGATCGTCTGGTCGGCGACCAGCATGAGAAGGCAGGCCGCCACCAGCAGCTTGTCGGCGATGGGATCGAGCATGCGCCCGAGGGCCGATTGCTGCGCATAGATGCGCGCGAAATAACCGTCGAGATAATCGGTGATTCCGGCGAGCGCGAAGACCCCGAGCGCCATCCAGCGCGACCAATGATCTTCCGGCCAAAACAGCAGACCCACCACGGCGGGGATCGCCGCCAGCCGGAGATAGGTCAGGATGTTCGGAAGATTGAAGGCCTTCGACCGGCGCATGGGGGATGCTGTGCTCATTGACCGGCAGGAAGCATGCCGGGGGTTGATCCGTCAACCTGACATGGCCGACTGCTCAATATCTGGTTCCCGCCGGGTTTCCGACAAGCCGTGTTTTGCAACTTTGTTGTGATGGGACTCAAAGAACCGGATCAGCTCCGCTCGTGGAAAAAATCATAGATGGCCCGCGCCGTGGCGGCGTTCACGCCGGGCGCCCGGATGAGATCCTCGAGGGCCGCCCGCTGGATGGCCTTGACGGTTCCGAAATGGTGCAGGAGCGCGCGCTTGCGGGTGGGACCGATGCCGGAGATTTCATCGAGCGGGTTTTTCACCAGTTCACGTTTGCGTTTGGCGCGGTGGGCGCCGATCGCGAAGCGGTGCGCTTCGTCCCGCAGGCGCTGCACGAAATACAGCGCCGGGTCGCGCGGAGGCAGCTTGAAGGCCGGCTGCCCGGGCTTGAAGAACGTCTCCCGCCCCGCGTCGCGGTCGCGACCCTTCGCGATGCCGATCAGCGCCACGTCGGCATCGCCGACGCCGATYTCCGCCAGCGCCTGGCGAGCCGCCTGCAATTGCCCCGCCCCGCCATCGATGAGGACGAGATCCGGCCAAGCGGGAAAGCCGTCGTCGGCAACAGCGACCGCTGTCGCCTCCGCGTTCTCGACCGCGGGAGAACGCGGCTCCTCCTTCACGAGACGCGTGAAGCGGCGATGGAGCATCTCGCGCATCATCCCGCAATCGTCGCCGGGCTTCAGGTCTTCGGACTTCATGTTGAAGGTGCGGTAATGCTGCTTCATGAAGCCGTTCGCGCCGGCGACGATCATCGCGCCCACCGCATTCGTGCCCATGATGTGGGAGTTGTCGTAGACCTCGACCCGGCGGGGTGCTTTCTCCAGCCCGAAGGCCTGACCGAGCGAGATCAGCAGCTTCTGCTGCGAGGCCGTGTCGGCGAGCTTGCGGCCCAAGGCTTCCTTGGCGTTGCGCAGCACATATTCGATGAGCTGCCGGCGTTCTCCCCGCTGCGGCGTGTGGATTTCGACCCGCGCTTCGGCGCGCGTCGACAGCGCGGCGCCCATCAGTTCCACATCCTCGATCTCGTGGGACAAAAGCACCAGACGCGGCGCCGGCTTGTCGTCGTAGAACTGCGCCAGGAACGACGTCAGCACCTCCTCGCGGCTGATGGTCTTGTCGGCCTTCGGGAAATACGCCCGGTTGCCCCAGTTCTGCCAATTGCGGAAGAAGAACACCTCGACGCAGAACTGCCCTGCCTGCTCGTCGATCGCAAAGACATCCGCCTCCTCCACCGATTGCGTGTTCACGCCCTGCACGCCCTGGATCGCCGACAAGGCCGCGAGCCTGTCGCGGCAGCGGGCCGCGCGCTCGAATTCGAGCGCATGGGAGGCTTCCTGCATTTCCTCGGTGATGCGCGCCTTCACGGCGTTCGATTTGCCCGACAGGAACCCGCGCGCCTGTTCGGCGAGGTTCGCGTATTCGTCGAGGGGAATTTCCTGCGTGCAGGGGCCCGAACAACGCTTGATCTGGAACAGCAGGCAGGGCCGCGTGCGGTTTTCGTAATAACTGTCGTTGCACGAGCGCAGAAGAAACGCCCGCTGCAGCGCGTTGATGGTGCGGTTCACCGCCCACACGCTCGCGAACGGGCCGTAATAATCCCCTTTGCGCTTGCGCGCGCCGCGATGCTTGACGAGCTGCGGCGCCTCGTGATCTCCCGTGAGCAGAATGTAGGGAAGCGACTTGTCGTCCCGCAGCAGCACGTTGTAGCGCGGGCGCAGCTGCTTGATGAGGTTGGCCTCGAGCAGCAGCGCCTCGGTTTCGGTGGCGGTGGTAACGAACTCCATCGCCGAGGTTTCGGCGATCATCCGGGCGATCCGGTTCGAATGCCCCTGCCCGCGCGCATAGGAGCCGACGCGGGCCTTCAGGCTGCGCGCCTTGCCCACATACAGCACGTCGCCCTTGCCATCGAGCATGCGATAGACGCCCGGCGCATTGGGCAGGGTTCTCCAGAAATGCTGGATGATCTCGGTGCCGCGCTTCACCGATCCGGGATGCGCCTCGAGGTCGAACTCGACATCCGACGCGCTCTCGAGCGAAACGACATCCTCGTCTTCGTCTTGGCTCAGGATCTCGGGAGGAACGTCGTTGGTGGGCTTGGGACTCATGGGTCTGATTTAGGCGCTGGTCTCTCCCATGGAAAGGGGCCGCCGAACACCGGCCTCCTCACGTCACACGAAACGAGCGTCAAGAGCAAATCGCCACAATCGTCGGCGGCATGCCGGTCTCAGATGATGTTGAAGTCCGCCGCGGTCATCTTAAGGGCCTTGCTCAACTTTGCGATTTCCACCGCCTTGCTGTGTCCGGAGCCGTCCGCGTCATACGTCAGCAATCCGGTTTTTTTGGAGTATCTGAGATAGTCGTTCTTGTCCTTGGCGCGGTCACCGATGGTGAAGAACGCTTTTTTCAGCTTGCCAGGCTGCAAGTCGGTCCCCTTGCCGAGCTTCTTGAAGATGGCATTGTCGAGCCAGATCGTATCGTCCTTCACCTGGAAATCTTTGATCGCGTCAAAATTGGTTTTCTTGTTCGGTTTGGTGTTGAACACGAAGATGTCCCGACCCTGACCGCCATAGAGGACGTCTTGGCCAAGCTGGCCCCAAATCTTGTCGTTGCCGAGTTCGCCTCTGATCGTGTTTGCTCCTTCGGAGCCGACGAGTGAATTGGAGGAGGCATTGCCCATCAAGCTCATCGCCCCGCCGCCGATGGCCATAAGGTCCTCGACAAACGCCGTTAAGGTGTAGCTCACGGTGGTAAATACCCTGTCGGAGAGGCCCCCCGTGTCGGTTTCCACCACCCGATCGCCCTCATTGTCGACATAGTAGACGTCGTCGCCGAGACCGCCCACCAATTCGTCCGCGCCGAGCCCTCCATTCAGGACGTCGTTGCCATCCTCTCCAACCAAACGATCCTTGCCGCCGGCGCCGTCCAGCAAATCGGCGAAGCGCGTTCCGACGAAATTGTCGTCAGCGTCATCGCCACGCAGATTCAAGCCCGCTTTGCGGGGATCGAAAGTCTGAAAATGAGCGGAACTGTCGTTAATGTCGTCCCAGCTCACCACGTAGCGCCCATCCTTGAGGACGGCGATCGACGGGCTGAACTGGATACCTGCCGTAGATCGRCCGATTGCCGTCGGCGGTGTTATGGTCGTGCCAGTCTCCGTATAGGTTGCGACGAACACGTCCTGATTGGCCCCACCCTGGACGAAAGCGACAACGAACTCGCCTCCCGGAAGCGCCTCGACGGCAAGCTCGTCGCCCGAGAAATTGCTGGCAGGCGTGATCTCCTGCCCGACTGGCTGGGCTTCCGAATTGTAGATCCGTGCCTTCAGAGCGCTTCCAGCACCGACACCGTCTTGCCAGACAACAACAAAGTTGCCGCTTTCGAGGCCCGCCACTTCAACGGCGGCCGCGGCGGTGGAGAGCGACTTCACAAGGGTCTCGGACACCTGCCCGCCTGACCGGTGCAACTGGATTTTGACATCGGTCGTCGTAGCGGTTGGATGCGTATCCACAACCGTCACGTAGCTCCCATTTTTGAGCGCTGCAATGGATTGAGCGGTACCGGCGAGCCCGGCGATGACCGGGCCGGCAAGACCACCGGGGCCGAAAACGACACTCTTGAAACCTTGCTGCACGAACGCAATGGCATAGCCGCCATTCCCAAGTGCTGTTATTTCCGGGTATCCTGCGCCGGTCCCAACCTCGGTTATGCCGCTTGCCGCCACTCCCCCGGCTTTGAAGATTTGCGTCTCCAGTCTAAAGGCTCCCAGACCATCGGTGTTGTTGGTCCACGCAACGGCGAAACGCCCCTCGCTCAGCGCGGCCGCAACTGGGAGAAACAGGCTTCCGGTGGCAACCGTACTCACGACGAACGTGCCACCTATCGATGAGCCATCGGCGTCCTGAATACGACCGACGAGTTCCTCGCCGCCGCCCTGCCCTGGCCGACACCAGAGAGCAAGATACGTTCCATCGCTAAGCCCYGTCAGTGCCGGCGTCTCAATAATGTTGTTCGACCACTCCAAGCCGACAGGGTTCAACACGGGACTCTCCTGAATTGTTGTATCATTATATTATACTATACCTTGATTTCGTCGTGTCTACCGGCGTCCCTGGCGCCGCAGCTGTCGGCGAACTGGTAAACGCCTCGCGCGCGAGCTAAACCGCAGAGCTTCCACACCATGGGAATTTGAGGTTTGCGCCCCTCCATCGTCTCCTCCGCCTTCATCGCGGCCCTGGTCGGTTTCGGCAGCACCATCGCGATCGTCATCGCGGCCGCGCAGGCGGTGGGGGCGAACGCTGCCCAGACGACGTCATGGGTGGCGGCGATCTGCCTGAGCATGGCGGCGACCACCGGCTACCTCAGCGTCCGCTACCGGATGCCGGTGGTCACCGCATGGTCGACGCCGGGGGCGGCCCTGATCGCGGCGTCGAGCGGGATCTCAATCGAGGCGGCGGTCGGCGCTTTCCTGCTGGTCGGCGGGCTGGTCGTGCTGGCCGCGGCCGTGAAGCCCTTCGGGCGTCTCATCGAGCGCATCCCGACGGCAATCGCCGCCGCGATGCTGGCAGGCGTGCTGATCCGCTTCGTCATGGCGGTGTTCGAGAGCGCACAAGGCGCACCCGGCCTCGTCCTGCCGCTCGTCGCCGTCTTTCTGGTCGCCCGGCTGTTCAATCCGGCCCTGGCCGTGCTGGCGGTCCTGTTCGTCGGCCTGGGGCTCGCTTTCGGCCGAGGCCTCGCGGGGCCCGTCCCGCCGGATCTCGCGCTCTCGACGCTGACCTTCATTCCCCCGGCACTCGACCCGGCGGTGCTGCTGGGCCTCGGCGTGCCGCTGTTTCTCGTCACCATGGCGTCCCAGAACCTGCCCGGCTTCGCGGTCCTGCGGGCGTCCGGCTATACGCCGCCGTCGCGACCGATCCTCGCGGTGACGGGCGTCGCCTCGTTGGTGAGCGCCTTCTTCGGCGCGCATACGAGCAACCTGGCGGCGATCTCGGCGGCGATCTGCACCGGGCCCGACACCCACCCGGACCCGGCAAAGCGCTGGATGGTCGGGCCCTTCTACGCCCTCTGCTACCTGTTTTTCGCGGCTTTCAGCGCCAACCTGATCGCCATGATCGCGGCTTTGCCGCCCGAGCTCATCAGAACCGTCGCCGGTTTGGCGCTGATGGGCGCCTTCGCGGGGGCCCTCGCCTCTGCGCTCGCCGACGAGGCCAAGCGCTTCCCGGCCGTGCTGACGCTGGCGGTGACGGCGTCGGGGTTATCCCTGTTCGGGATCGGGTCGGCCTTTTGGGGCCTGGCGGCGGGGCTCGCGGTGATGGGGCTCGATCGGCTGGCGGCGGTTGTGCGCAAGCGGCACTGAACTGGACGCGGCCGCCCCTTAAGCTTAAGACTTCGTTACCAACGAGAATGAGTACAACGAGGTCACGATGGTCGAATCCAGGCATTTCGGACGTCTCGTCCCGGTGGCGCTCGTGGCGGGTCTTGCCGCCTGCCAGGCCAGCGGCCCGGCCATGACGGGTTCCCCCGCGGGCGTTCCCATCGCCCTCGAGAGCATCGATGGACCCCCGACCCAGATCCGCACCGCGCTCATCGGCGAACTCAACAATGCGGCGACCGACCGCAAGGTGGAGCTGGTCGGCGCCAACGCGCAGGCCCGCTACCGCGTCCGTGGCTACCTCTCGGCCGAGACGGCCGACGGCGGCGGCACCAAGGTCGCGTATGTGTGGGACGTCTTCGATTCGCAGAACAAACGCGCCAAGCGGCTCACCGGCACCAGCCCCGTCTCGGTGAGCTACACGTCGCTGTCCACTCTCGACAAGGAGACGCTGGCGCGGCTGGCGAATTCCAGCATGGACGAAATCGCGGAGTTTCTCGCCGCCGCCAAGGCCGAGACCCCGATCCATACCGCCGCGGCCCCCATCGACGACGAGCCTGTGGCGTCTGAGTGACGCGTGCGAAAACACGCGGAAAACCGGTTCGTCTGCGGCCATGCGCGTATTGTGACGGTTTCCCAACGCTGCTAAGACCCGAGCCTCGCGGCGACGGGACGAGACCGTCGCGCGGTGCATATTCTAAATCGTTGATCAAACCGAAGATGGTTTCATGAAGCTCGTTGCGGGAAATTCGAACCGTCCGCTGGCGGAGGCCATCTCCGCCTATCTCAATATCCCGCTCGCCAAATGTCAGGTGAGGCGTTTCGCCGACATGGAAATCTATGTCGAGATCCAGGAGAATGTGCGCGGCGAGGATGTCTTCATCATCCAGTCCACCTCCTATCCCGCCAACGACCACCTGATGGAGCTGCTGATCATCTGCGACGCCCTGCGCCGCTCCTCGGCACGGCGCATCACGGCGGTCATCCCCTATTTCGGCTATGCCCGGCAGGACCGGAAACCCGCCGCGCGGACGCCGATTTCGGCCAAGCTGGTGGCCAATCTCATCACCCATGCGGGGGTCGACCGCGTGTTGACGCTCGATCTGCACGCCGGCCAGATCCAGGGCTTCTTCGACATCCCCACCGACAACCTCTTCAGCGCCCCCGTGATGGTGCGCGACATCAAGGAGCGGCTTGTCGACGGCAACCAGATGGTGGTCTCGCCGGATGTCGGCGGCGTGGTGCGCGCGCGCGCCCTCGCTAAGCGGATCGACGCCCCGCTCGCCATCGTCGACAAGCGCCGGGAGCGCCCGGGCGAGTCGGAGGTCATGAACATCATCGGCGACGTGTCGGGCCGGTCCTGCATCCTGCTCGACGATATCGTCGATTCGGGCGGCACCCTGGTGAACGCCGCCGAGGCTTTGCTGAAGAACGGCGCCAAGGAAGTCTACGCCTACATCACCCACGGGGTGCTGTCGGGCGGCGCGGTCTCGCGCATCATCAATTCCAAGCTCAAGGAACTGGTCATCACCGACTCGATCATGCCCACCGAGGCCGTGAAGGTGGCGCACAATATCCGCGTCCTCCCCATCGCCCACCTTATGGGCGAGGCCATCGGCCGCACGGCCACCGAGAGCTCGGTGTCGAGCCTGTTCGACTGAGGGCGGATTTTACCCGCCTGCCAAATCTTGCAATTGCGGGCCGCTTTCTCTATAAGCCGCCTCGCGCCCGCTCGACACCCTTGGAGGCACGGGCGCATGACCTTACGGCCGCCTGAATGTTCGCAAGGACCTTGGCGGCCTTCGGTTTTTACAACGCACATTCTTTAAGGACCACAGCCATGAGCGATATCAAGCAAATCACGGCCGTGGCGCGCGACCGGAGCGGCAAGGGGGCCGCCCGGGCCGTTCGACGCCAGGGCCAAGTACCCGCGGTTATCTACGGAGCCGGTCAGCCGGCCACCGGAATCGCCCTCGATTTCAACGAGACCAAGCGGTTGATCTTCGCCGGTCACTTCCTCACGACGATCTTCGAGATCGATGTCGACGGCAAGAAGACCCGTGCGATCCCGCGCGATTACCAGCTCGATCCGGTTCGCGATTTCCCCGTTCACGTGGATTTCCTGCGCCTCTCGAAGGGCCAGTCGATCAAGGTCGTCGTTCCGGTTCACGTGACCGACCAGGACAAGTCGATCGGCGTGAAGCGCGGCGGCACCGTCAACATCGTTGAGCACACGATCGAGCTGCTGGTTCCCTCGGATTCGATCCCGGACTCGCTCGAAGTCTCAGTGGCCGACCTCGACATCGGATCGGTGATCCACCTTGAGGACATCAAGCTGCCGAAGGGCGCCAAGGCGACCGCGACCGAGAACCTGACAATCGTCTCCCTGGTAGCCCCGTCGGGCATGCAGGAAGAAGAGACCGCTCCGGCCACAGAGGCTCCGGCTGCTGCTCCCGCGGCGAAGGCCTGATCGTTTAAACGCAGGAGCCCTCGGCTCAGCGGGCTCCGGCCCATTCTCAATGCCTTCGACGCTCCGACCGCAAGGCCGGGGCGTTTCTTATGGGTGTAACCCGCGATGCGCCTTTTCGTCGGCCTCGGCAATCCCGGCCCCCGCTACGCCAGAAACCGCCACAATATCGGTTTCATGGCGGCGGATGAGATCGCGCGCGTTCACCGGGCGGCGCCATGGCGGAAGCGCTTCCAGGCCGATACCGCCGAGGCAGTCATCGGGGCCGAGAAGGTCATTATCCTCAAGCCACAGACCTACATGAACGAGTCGGGGCGCGCGGTGGCCGACGCCATGCGGTTCTTCAAGATCCCGCTCGGCGACGTCACGGTCTTCTACGACGAACTCGATCTTCCGCCGGCGAAATGCCGCGTGAAGGTGGGTGGCGGCAATGCCGGCCATAATGGCCTGCGGTCGATCACGGCCCATTGCGGCAACGACTACAGACGGGTGCGCCTCGGCATCGGTCATCCGGGCTTCAAGCCGCTGGTGCAGAGCTACGTGCTGGGCGATTTCGGCAAGGCAGAGGCGGTCTGGGTCGAGGATCTCTGCCGGGCGCTCGCCGACAATGCCGAGCTTCTCGCCCGCGGCGACGATTCGAGTTTTCAGAACAAGGTCCACCTCGCCATGGAGGCGAGAGGCTGGACGGACGTCAAACGGCCCGGCGAAAAGGCCGAGAACAACAAGGAGTGAGGCCATGGGCTTCAAGATGGGCATCGTCGGATTGCCGAATGTCGGAAAATCCACCCTTTTCAACGCGCTGACGCAGACGGCGGCGGCGCAGGCCGCCAATTATCCGTTCTGCACCATCGAGCCGAATGTCGGCGACGTGGCGGTGCCCGACGAGCGTCTGGAGACGCTCGCGGCGATCGCGGGATCCGGCCAGATCATCCCGACCCGCCTCACCTTCGTGGATATTGCCGGCCTGGTACGCGGCGCGTCCAAGGGCGAAGGCCTGGGCAACCAGTTCCTGGCCAATATCCGCGAGGTCGACGCGGTCGCCCATGTGGTGCGCTGCTTCGTCGATACGGACATCACCCACGTCGAGGGCAAGATCGACCCGATCGCCGATATCGAGATCATCGAGACCGAGTTGATGCTCGCCGACATGGACAGCCTTGAGAAGCGCGTCCAGGCGCTGGAGAAAAAGGCGAAAAGCAACGACAAGGAGGCAAAGGAAGCCCTCGACCTCGTCAACCGGTCGCTCGCGCTCCTGCGCGAAGGCATCCCGGCCCGGGCGGTCGAGCGCAAGCCCGAGGAAGAGCGGGTGTTCCAGATGCTGGGCCTGCTGACCTCGAAGCCCGTCCTCTATGTGTGCAATGTCGAGGAAGCCTCCGCCGACCAGGGCAATGACTTCTCGGCGCTCGTGATGGAGCGCGCCCGCCAGGAAGGCGCCAAGGCCGTCGTCGTGTCTGCCAAGATCGAGAGCGAAATTGCCGTCCTCGATGCCGCCGAGCAGAAGGATTATCTCGACGCCATCGGCCTCACCGAGCCCGGCCTCAACCGGGTGATCCGCGCCGGCTACGAGCTTTTGGGCCTCGTCACCTATTTCACCGTCGGGCCGAAGGAGGCCCGCGCCTGGACGATCACCCGGGGCACCAAGGCGCCCGCGGCCGCCGGCGTCATTCACACCGATTTCGAGAAGGGCTTCATCCGGGCCGAGACGATCGCCTATCCGGATTATGTGTCCCTGAAGGGCGAAGCGGGCGCCCGCGATGCCGGCAAGCTCCGGCTCGAGGGCAAGGAATACCCGGTCAACGACGGCGACGTGCTGCACTTC
>NZ_JBFUHH010000097.1:0-15706 GCF_056402495.1 Microvirga sp. P4_A5
GGCTTACAGTCCGTTAGCGGACCAAGGGACACCTCTGCAAGCTTGGGGTGGCGTGGCTTTGGAGATCAAGCCCTTTACACACGAGAGAAGCAATATTAGTGCCAAGTTCCGGCCGAGATGTGATGATTGCCTGCCCCGCCCGTGCGCTTCTTCTTCACGCCGGAGACCAACTGATACTTGATATATCAGATTTCTGATGATATCAGTCCACTTGAGGGTTCGTTCGCACTGCACTGCAGCGAGGAAAACAGATTGGCCCAATTGGCCCACCGCACGACGCCCCTAGAGCCAATCGTACTGGGAAATCTTCGTGATCATGTGCATGACAGCCTCCGAAAAGCGGTGCTGGCGGGTCGCTTTTTGGACGGAGAACGTCTCAACGAACGCGTTCTGGCGCGGGATTTGGGGGTCAGCACCACGCCGCTGAAAGAGGCACTGCGGCAACTCGAATCCGAAGGACTCGTTCGCACCGAGGCGCGCAGGGGCGTTTTCGTCACGTTCTCGGCTCAACAGGCGGAAGAGATGACGCTTGCGCGCGCGCTGATCGAGAGCGTTATCGCTCGCTTCGCGGCCAAGCGTGCGGCGGCGGCCGATCTCGAAAATCTCGCAGAGCTGGTTGTGGCCATGGGAACCGCGACGGCTTCCGGCAACGTCGAACGCCTTATCGACCTGAACGAACTGTTTCACAGCCGAATCCACGATTGCTCTGGCTGCGATTACCTTTGTCGCCTGCAGGGCAAGCAGCAGACCTACGACCACGCCACGCGGGTCGCCTTGTTGGGAGAGGAAGACGAGCGGGGCCGTGCCCTCGTCGAGCATCACGCTATCTTGCAGGCGATCGCTGGTCGCGATCAAGACGCGGCGGAACGGTTGATGCGCGATCATATAGTGCGCTCTGGACATAGACATATTGAGACGGTTTTTGGCCAAGCGCCGAAGGGAGAATGATGATGACGATTGAACGCGTGCGCGCCGCGCTAGGCGGAATTTCCGGCATCCACGTCACGCCCTACCAGCAGGACGGCACGATCGACGAAGCATTGTTGGCGACCGTCGTGACAAGGATCGCGTCGGCCGGCATTCACAACATCGTCTCGGCGGGCAATACGGGGGAGTTTTACAGTCTCACGATCGATGAAATCGTTCGCCTCCAGGCCGTTGCTTTCGCAGCGGTCGGCGATAAGGCCGTCAAGACGGCGGCCGTCGGGCGATCTCTGAAGGATGCCATCGCTATCGGACGACAAGGGGTGGAGGCGGGGGCCGATGCGTTGATGGTCCATCACCCGCTCGACCCTTTCGCGGCACCCCAATCACAGGCTGATTACTTTCTCGCCATCGCCGACGCGGCCGATGTTCCCGTCGTCGCCTATCTGCGGTCTGACACGATCGGGCTCGCAGACATCGTTCGGCTCGCCAAACATCCGAATGTCGCCGGCATCAAATATGCAACTCCTAATCTGATGCACTTGAGCGAATGCATCCGGGCCACCCAGGATAGCGATGTCGTTTGGGTTTGCGGATTGGCAGAGGGTTGGGCACCGGCCTTCTACGCCGCCGGCGCCAGAGGCTTCACATCGGGACTCGTCAACGTCGATCCTCAGCGCTCCTTTGAAATTTGGGAAGCGCTCGAAAATGGAAGATACCCCGACGCCCGTGCGCTAATCGAGCCGATCGCACCTTTCGAGGCGATGCGCAGCAAACACAACAACGGCGCAAACGTCACGGTGGTCAAGGAAGCCCTGATGCTGGAAGGCCTCAGCGTCGGTCCCGTCAGACTTCCCGGGTTGCCGCGCCTGTCGGACACCGATCGCAGCGAGCTCTCCCGCATTCTATCGTCACTTCGACCCAACGGTAGTCTGCGCAGCGCCGCCGAATAAACACGGATCAACCGACCGACGGGCGGCCAACGCACGCGGATTTCCTATTCAACGCTTCACACAGGGTGGAACATGACGAATGAGATTTCACGACGTACCGTACTCAGCGGCGCAATTGGGTTGGCTGGTGTGGCCGGCTGGGGGCTTCCGGCAATGGCGCAGGTGGCAAAACCGAAATCGCCGCTGACCTTGAACGTCATCGACGCAGCGGGCAATCTCGCACTGACGCAGCCTGCTTTCGATAACTATCGAAAAAATTATCCCGACCTCGTCTCCCGCATCACCTTCACGAAGGCTCCCTCCCCTGAGCTGCCGGGCAAGATCAAAGCCCAACAGGCAGCAAACCGGGTCGATATCGACCTCGTGATCATCGGGCCGGATGCGCTCTCGGCGGGACTTGCGGACGATATCTATCTCGATGTTGTCGGGCAGCACGGAAAAGCCCTGCCGAACTTGAAGGAGATCTATCTTGATCCCGCATGGCAAATGCAGGAGCAGGCCAAGGGTCGCGGCGTCGTCGTGAGCTATTACCCGTCCGGGCCGTTGCTCGAATACGCACCTGACCGCGTGAAGACCCCACCAACCACGGCAGACGAACTTCTCGCCTGGGCAAAGCAGAATCCCAAAAAATTTATCTATGCGCGGCCGGCCAATTCCGGCCCCGGCCGCACGTTTTTGATGGGCCTGCCGTATCTGCTCGGCGATTCGAACCCAAAGGATCCGATGAAGGGCTGGGACAAGACGTGGGCGTATCTCAAGGAGCTTCACAAGACCATTGAATACTATCCCACCGGAACGACGGCCACGATGAAGGAGTTCGGTGATGGCACGCGGGACATGCTCGTCACCACCACCGGGTGGGACATCAATCCGCGCGTTCTGGGCATCGTTCCGAAGGAGGCGAAAGTCACAACCCTCAAGGGCTTCCACTGGGTTGTGGATGCTCACTATTTGAGCATTCCGAGGGGGGTCGATGCGGAGCGCATTCCCATCATCGTGGATCTGATCGGCCACATGCTGAAGAAGGACCAGCAGGCCTACGCATATGACGAGGGCTATTTTTATCCTGGCCCAGCCGTGAAGGACGTACCGCTGAGCATGGCACCGCAGGCCAGTCAGGATGYGATCCGTGAATATGGTCGACCCGAATACGAAAAGCTGATTGCAGATAATCCGAAGGAAATGCCTTTGGAACCCGAACAACTCGTGCAGGCCTTTCGTCGCTGGGACGAGGAAATCGGCTCGAAATAGTACCTCTTCTTATCGCGCCCGCCGTCGTGGGCGCGATATCGTCATCCGGTTCAAAAGCTACGTCGATGTTCATTCATGCCGCTCATTTTCACGAACTTCGCCTCGATCGCAGTTTAGAATTCGGTGGCTGCGCTCAACGATATTTCTCTGACAATCCGTAATGGACGCGACAGAAACAACCCGCCCATCGAGGGGCAACCTGCCGCCTCGCGCCAGCGCGCGGGCGACTTTCCACGGATAGTCCGATGAAAATCACTGCCCTAGAAACGGTCCAGCTTCCGCATCTGAACAACGTCCTGTGGGTTCGCATTCACACGGATGAGGGGTTGATCGGCCTCGGTGAGACGTTCCGTGGTGCGGACGCCGTTGCAAGCTATCTTCATGCCGACGTCGCGCCACTCCTCATGGGGCGCGATCCGTTGCAGATCGATGCCATCTCCAAGCTTCTCATTGAGACCTATGTCGGATTCCGTTCGTCTGGCGTCGAGATGCGAGCGGCCTCGGCTGTCGACATCGCTCTCTGGGACCTGTTCGGGAAGGTTGTCAATCAGCCGATCCACCAATTGCTGGGCGGCCTGTCGCGACCGCGCATTCGAACATACAACACGTGCGCTGGCTACACCTACAACAAGCGCGGCGCGCGGCGTTACATCGGCGACCGCGACGAGGGTGCCGAAGGTCCCTATGAGGATCAGATCGCGTTTCATCGGGACGCGGGCGCACTGGCTCAGAGCCTCTTGGAAGAGGGCATCACGGCCATGAAAATCTGGCCGTTCGACCCCTTCTCGGTGGAAAGTGGCGGAAACTTCATCCACAGGCACGATCTTGACAAGGCCCTGCTGCCGTTTCGCCAGATCCGTGATGCTGTCGGCGACAAGATGGAAGTGATGGTCGAGTTGCACTCGATGTGGGATCTGCCGTCTGCACTGGCGATCGCTCGCGAATTGCGGCCCTTCCGCCCCTTTTGGGCGGAGGATCCGATCAAGATGCAGGACCCCGATGCCCTCGCCACGTACGCGGCGCGTTCCGGGCTTCCCGTCTGCGCGAGCGAGACCGTCGCGACGCGCTCCCAATTCCTCGAACTACTCCGCAAGGGCGCGGCCGACTACGTGATGCTTGATATCTCGTGGTGCGGAGGTTTGAGCGAGGGCAAGAAGATTGCCACCATGGCAGAGGCCTTTCAAAGGCCCGTCGCCCCACACGATTGYACCGGCCCCGTCGTGTTTGCGGCATCGATTCATCTATCGTTGAATCTGCCGAATGCCGTGTTCCAGGAATCGGTGCGCGCCTATTACAGCTCCTGGTATCGCGACCTCGTCACGGTCATGCCGCGTATCGAGGATGGCCACATCTATCCGTTCGATGGCGCGGGTCTCGGCCTCGAACTCAGCCCGTTCGTTCTCGACCACGCCGAAGCCGTGATCCGACAGACGAGGGCAACCGACCAATGATGTCATTTCGGCCCCTGGGCACGCTCCGCCTGCGCGTCGGAGAGAGCCCCGTCTGGGACGAGCGCCGCGATGCATTGTTCGCGTGCGACGTGCTCGGGCAATCGGTGGTCCTCATCGGTTTGGGCGGTGACGTTCGGGGGACTTGGTCTTTCGACAAAACCGTCGGATCGCTCGGATTGACGGAGAGCGGTCGGCTTGTGGTCGCGCTGGGCCGCGACGTCGTGCTGTTCGATCCGGAGAGCGGCGCGGTCGCGCCGTTGGCGCGGTTGCCCGAGCCTGAAAGCAACCGTCTGAACGACGGCAAGGTCGGCCCAAATGGGTGCTTCTATGTCGGGAGCATGGACGATCGGGCAGACAAGAAACCCGTCGGCGCGCTCTACAAGGTGTCGGCGGACGGTTGCGTCGAGCGCGTTGCGGCGGGATTTCTGGTGTCCAACGGCCTGGCTTGGTCGCCCGACGGATCGACGATCTTTCACAGTGATTCCCGCGGCCCTTACATCGATTGCTACGCGTTCGATCCGCAGCGAGGCACCCTGTCCGGGCGCCGCCGACTTGCGACGTTGAACGAGAAGGTGGGCCGGCCCGATGGGGGAGCATGCGATGCGCTCGGGCATTACTGGAGTGCTGGCGTGTCGGCCGGGGCACTCAATCGCTTCTCTGAAAACGGAGAATTGATCGAACGGTATCCCGTACCCGTCAATGCGCCGACGATGCCCTGCTTCTGCGGTTCAGGACTCGCACGTATGGCAGTGACTTCGTTGACGGAAGGTCTCACGGACGCCGCACGTGTGGATTTCGACGGTACCATTCTGATCGCCGATGCCTCGGTCCCCGGCGTGCCGGTCGGCCGCATGCGAGGACTTTGAGCCATGGAGCCGCCAGCGATCATGCGACCCGCACTCGTATCCCACCAGCGCAAGGTGCTCCTCACCGGGGCCTCCGGCAATCTCGGACGCATTCTGGTGCCGGCGCTCGCCGAAGCGGGGCATCATCTCACGCTCACTGATCGTGCACCCTTTCCTGATCCGCTGCCGCGGAATGCTGCATTCTTTCAGGCCGATCTGACCGAACAAGATGGACTCTGCGAATGTCCGCCCGACGTCACGGACATCGTTCACTTTGGCGGAATCAACACGGAGGGGCCGCCCGAGGCCATCCATGCCGCCAACATCGTGGGGACGCTCAACGTCTTCGAGTTCGCTCGCGCACGCCGCGCACGCGTCACCTTTGCAAGCTCGAATCATACGATTGGTTTTTACCCGCGCTCGCGCCCCCTGACGGTCGCCGATGCCTATCGTCCCGACGGCTATTACGGCTTGTCAAAGGCCTATGCCGAATTGCTGGGCCGTCTCTTCTATGACAAACACGGCGTCGAGAGCGTTCATCTCAGGATCGCGTCCTGCGTACCCGAACCGACGGACCTGCGCCATCTCTCGACATGGCTCTCCTATCCCGACTTCGTTCGTCTCGTCGCTGCCGCCCTGACGGCGGACGCGCCGGGATTTGCAATCGTCTGGGGTGTATCGCGGAATACGCGGCGGTGGTGGAGCGAGGACGATGCCGAACGCATCGGCTACCGGCCGCAAGACGACGCCGAGAACTTCGCGTCGCGAATCCATTCCGAGAGCGGCAACGCCGTGTCGCTGGCATTTCAGGGCGGTTCACATTGCGCGATGGGCTTCAGTCGCACCGATTTTGAACAGGAATGAACAGTGGTCCGCCACTCATTACCCTTGCGGCCCATGGCTACCGACTGTCGGTGTCGCCTTTCCATGGCGCCAGCCTGACCGGATTAACCTGGCAAGCGAGGACTGGCGAGGTTTCGATATTGCGTTCCTGCGATGCCAGCACTCTTTCGCTTGGCGAAGCGAGCCCGGTGAGCTGCTTCGTCATGGCACCCTTTGCCAACAGGATAGAGGGGGTATATTCACCCATGACGGACGCCGGAACACCCTTGCGATCAACCGCCCGGAGGAGGACGTAGCGATCCATGGTCTTTCGCGCTTGGCGCCGTTTGAGATTGTCGATCACAAGCGCGACGAATCACAACTGCTTCACCGCTATCGCGGCGACGTGTTCGCCTACGATCTGCTCCAGACTATCCGGATCGGGAAGCGCGGCGTTCGCATCGGCTTGCGTGTGACCAATCGTGATGTGGAGCGTATGCCGTTTGGCATTGGCCTCCATCCGTTCTTCGTCCGCGACGAGGGAACGCGCCTCCGATTTCGCGCGCGCGTTCGCTTCGTGTCCGACAGCCGAAATCTTCCGATAAGCGCGATCGCCGCAGATGATGGGCCGGATTTTCGGCAAGGTGTTTTCTTGCGAGATCTTCCCTGGTTCGATTCGCACTACGCGCAATGGGAGCCGGGCACGGCTTTACTAGAGCAGCCCGACGCTGGTCTGTTGGTGGCCATCTCGGCTCGGGGTGCGTTTCAAAATCTTCATGTGCTTACGCCCCACGCGTCAGATTTCGTCTGTATCGGGCCAGTCAGTCATGTGCCCGACGTTGTGAATCGCCGCCCATTCGCTCCTTTTGGAGATCTGCACTTTCTGTCACCGGGCGAAAGCCTGTCGGGCGCCTTCGCCATTGAGGCGCACAGCTCGCCCTCGTCCGGTCCCCCCCGGGCGAAGCGCCGGTAGTTGGAAGCGACAAAAGGGAAGGAGCGAGCTCGGTCCCTTCGTTCCTTCGGCCGCCAGCCCTGATCGCGGCAAGGGCTCCGACGCCCGAGAGACCATGCTGGACGATGTCAATCCTTGTGACGCAGCGATTGCGTGGATCGGCTTGAGGATCGCGACCACGATCCCGACTCGCGGCGTGTGGAGGTCGGGTTTGGACGTGCGCCTGGTGGGGCGACATTGCCCGGCGCTTGGTGCTGTGTTTCCTGGGCTCGGRCAAACGAAAGCCCCCGGGAGACGTCTCACGGGACTGTCGCTTTGAGTGGTCGCGGGGACCTGAAACCACCAAGACTTGCCAAACCCAATTCACAACGATCTTGCAAGTTTGTATCCTCGTTCGCCGGGCTCTTGTCCTGGTAGTCGTTGGTGGTCTAATAGTGGTGGCGTTTGCCTTCTGACGCGTGAGCGCCTGAACGCCTTGCCCTGACGCGACCTTAAATTAATCAGGACAAATCAACCACAGGTAGGATCAGCTAGGCACCCTCCGAGTCAGCGCCGGTAGTAGCGCGAGGCTGCGTAAAGAGCCGCTCATCGTCATAATACGGACTTTCCGCTCACGTTTCGTTGATACGAGAAGCGACTATCATGAAGATGTCGATTGGATTGAGGTCCCCCAGCGCACCCATACCGTTGCCTGGGCGCGACGGCTCACACCGAAGGTGCTCGAATGGATAGCGACAAACGAGACGATCTGTTTCTTGACGACCTGTATGTCGGCCAGATCTTCACCAGCGCATCGCTCGGCATCGACGCGGATCAGATCAAACGGTTTGCGCAAGAGTTCGACCCACAGCCTTTTCACCTTAGTGCGGATGGGGCTGCAAGTCGCTGTTCGCCGGCTTGGCCGCCAGCGGCTGACACACCGCCACTCTCACGATGCGGCTGCTTGTGAATGGCGGCGCGCCACTCGCCGGGGGCGTCATTGGCGCCGGGGGTGAGATCGCATGGCCGCAGCCCACACGTCCCGGTGACGAGCTTCATGTCGTCAGTGAGGTCGTGGAGATTAGGCCGTCCCGCTCCAAGCCGGATCGGGGCATCGTGACTCTGCGAAGTGAGACCCGCAATCATCGTGGCGAAGTCGTTCAGGTGCTGACATCAAAACTGGTGGTTCCCCGTAGTCAGTCCAGCGCCGATCAAGCTGTGCCATAAGGCGGAGGCTCGATCGCCCGCGCGCCGCACACATGGGGACGCACCCTTTTACGCCCATCGAGTGTCATGCACCGACGGTCGGCTTTTTTCCAGGAACGTCCGCTGCACCCTGTCACAGCTGACCTCCGACTTACTTCCGAGAAGTGCCAGGAGCGGCTCTTCCCGGGTTCCATTTTGTGTTCCGGAAAGACGCTCCTCGCGCACTCGGTCCTCTAAAGCAGCGCTTCGCCCCGGAACATCGGGATACAACTGCCGCCGACACGCGAGTGATAGCCATCCTCGGCGCGCCACGACGTCACCTTGAGCAAGCTCGTCCGGCCCATCTCGACGCCCTGTGTGATGGTGAAGGCGGCCTTGTCTCCACCATCGAGCGAGAGCAGCAGAGCGCCGAGCGTGGCGCTGGCGCTTCCCGTCGCCGGGTCTTCCCAGGTGCCTGCGAGCGGTGCGAACATCCGTGCTCGGATCGTGTTGCCATCACGCGCATAGAGGAACAGCGACAAGCGTCCGGCCAGCTCTCCATGCAGCCGCACGAGCTTGCGAAAAGCGGCGAGATCAGGCGTCGCTCTGGCAAGAGCTTCCGGCTCGACCTGCGTCAGCACGAACTTGACGCCGACGGAGGCGTTCACAGGCTTGTGGGCTGCTGTAGCGACATCGTCACTCGAAAGCCCGACGCAGGCGGCGATCTCGTCGATCGGCAACTCCATACTGAGGGACAAGGCCTGCGGCGCCGCAATATCTGCCCCTGTCACCGCTCCGATCGCATCGCGCTCCACAGCGATCTCGACGAGGCCAGCCTTCTGCTCGAACCGCAGCACACGGTCGCGGTCCCGGCCATGGCGCGCCAGCACATAAGCCGTGCCGACATTGGGATGGCCGGCAAAGGGCATCTCAGCCGTGCGATGGAAGATGCGCACACGGGCATCATTAGTCGGATCGTCGGCTGGCAGGACGAACGTTGTCTCGCTGTAGTTCATCTCCGCCGCGAGCGCCTGCATCTGTGCGTCGGAAAGCCCGCGCGCATCGGTGAAGACAGCCAGCGGATTGCCACCGAAGGGCCGGTCGGTGAAGACGTCTACAGTCTCATACGGGAAAAGGGGCATGGCAGTTTCCAAAAACGGAGCGGATTCACCATTTCCTACCAGCCAAGCCGGCTGAATACTAATTCAGCGACGGAATGTGACTGATAACCTTTGCTGGTTGTCGGAGCTGGCCTGATCGGCTTTCTGTCTTTGGCTTTGCAACGCCTAGAGCCACCGGACGTTCTCCCCGAAAGTCAGCTCTGGGTCAAAGTGTAACGAATAGTAGATGAAATGAAGGTCCGCTCACCGCCTCATGAGCAGACCAAATCGTCTCTTCTGAGATGTGCCACTTCCAGACATTTGAGAATACGTGAATTCATATGGCCCGAGTGCCAAAGGCCCTGGGCGGCACCGGCAATCATCCGAGTTTCTGTAAACTGTGTCCTGCGCAGCCTTTGCGGGCGAACTCACAGTTGCTTGGTAGGCGGATATCCGCCGGAATCCGCGTCCGTGGGAGCGCCGTTCGAATACCCAGGCACAGCTCATCCGGGGCCGCCTACCAGCGCGACCGCTTGCCCAAAAGGGGCGAGCACGACCACGCCATTGGCCGCGAACGATTTCTGCCTATGTTACTTGACGGTTCGGTCTCCGCGCGGCCGGGCTATTATTGTCAGGTCGTCTTTCGTCGGGTTCACGCCTGACCGCGTGAGCATTCAGGCGCGTCAGCACCGGAGGAAATGGCCGTGCCCCATAACAGCCCTGTGGAACTCCTCGGACAGGTCGATCTCACCTTTTCCGACTGGCGGCCGCTGCGACATGTGGAGGACCCGCTCCACAAGGATCTGTCCGCCGTAGCCCGCATCGGCGACAGTATCTTTCTCGCCTGCGACGAGACGGCGAGCGTCGAGCGGCTGCGGCGCCTGAAGGATGGCCGGTTCGGCGAGCATCGGCATTTCGCCCTCGAGGGGCTCGTTGACCTACCGGCCGGGGCCGAGGGCGAGATGGACATCGAAGGCCTGTGCGCCGTGGACGGCTTTCTTTGGATCGTAGGATCGCATTCTCTCAAGCGCACCAGACCCAAGCGCGACGAGAGCGAAGCCGATGACGCCCTGGGTCGGATGGAGCGGGTCGAGCGCGAGCCGAACCGCCACTTCTTGGGCCGGATCCCGCTCGTCGAAGAGTCACCGGGTTCGTTCATGCCGACTCAATTGGACGGCGAACGCCGGGCCGCCTGGGCCAGATTCGGCAAGAGGAGCAGCTCCCTCACTCGTTGGGTTGCCGGTGATCCGCATCTCGGCCCCTTCCTGACGATCCCCGCCAAGGAGAACGGGTTCGACGTTGAAGGTCTGGCGGTGCGCGGAAGTCGGATTTGGCTTGGCCTGCGCGGGCCGGTGCTGCGGGGCCACGCGGTAGTGCTCGAGCTGGAGATCGCGGAGAAAGCACCGGGCCGGCTCAAGGCCCGCCGCATCGACGGCGAACGGCGCTACCGCAAGCACCTGCTCGATACGCGCGGACTCGGCATCCGCGACATGCGGCTTGACGGCGACGATCTCCTTCTGCTGGTTGGGCCCACGATGTCCCTGGAAGGGCCTGCGTTCGTGCTGCGCTGGCGGGATGCGGTTCACGACCGTGGCTCCGGTGTCATCGCTCCTGATCGGATCGAGACGGTCGCTGAGTTGCCCTACCGATTGCACGCTGATCACCCCGAGGGCATCGATCTCTGGCCGGAGGCAGGCCCTGGAGCTCTGCTCGTCATCTATGATGCCCCTGCGCCGGAGCGGACGGATCCGGACACCTTCACGGTGCGCGCCGACTTGATCGGCCGGCTAGGCGGCAACCGGTCTGATCGGCGTCAAAAGGCACGGACGAAGGCGCTGGCCTCTGGATAGCCGAGCGGCGCTGCGGCGGACGGTCCGCCGCGCTGGCACCATTGAGGCGCCTCTGCGACGAAAACTGCGCTTTCATCGAATACGTGCGCATCTGCTCCGTCTATGGCACCGGCTTCTTCTGCATCCCCAACACCGAGACCTGCCTGCGCGTCCTGCGCGTTTTCTGAACGGCGATATGAACAAACCATCGTGCAGGGCACGCGAGCCGCTTGCCCGTATGTACCTTCAGCGACGGCCACCTCCTCCAAATCCTCCGCCCCGCCCA
The DNA here is from genome assembly GCF_056402495.1 of Microvirga sp. P4_A5. Lineage (NCBI taxonomy): Bacteria > Pseudomonadati > Pseudomonadota > Alphaproteobacteria > Hyphomicrobiales > Methylobacteriaceae > Microvirga > Microvirga sp. P4_A5. The sequence goes on from NZ_JBFUHH010000097.1 coordinate 11,578, forward strand.
CCGCCTCCGCCGAAACCGCCGCGCGGGCCCATGCTCCGCGATGGTCCGAACGACGCCGAACGGGAGAACTGCGCCGGTGGCCGGGTGAACTGACGGCTTGCCATCTGCCGCTGATTGCCGACATGGCGGGCCTGGACGTCGCGCATAACATTTGTTGGAAGCTGCTGGCGAGCAGCCGGACGCTGTGCGGGAGGTCGCTGCGGCTGAGCCGAACGTTGTCGTGTCGCCTGCCGCTGTTGCGACGCGGGCCGTTGCTGAACCGCCGGACGCTCCTGAGCTGCGCGGCGCTGTTGAGCTGCGTCGCGTTGTTGCGGGGTTTGGCGCTGTTGCGTTGCCGGGCGCTGCTGAGGCTGGCGCTGCTGTGCCCGCTCCCGGATGGCATCGCGATCGGCAGCGTCCCGCCGGACCTGCTCACCAGGGTTCAAGCGCTGGCCGAGCGCAGCGCCCGCGGCACCGGCAGCACCGGCTCCGGCAAGGCCTCTAAGCGCATCGCCTCCACCCCGCTCCTGGAACCGCTCGCGGGCTTCCGGCGAAAGGCCTTCGCGTCCTTCGCCGCGTTGGAGCAGATCCCCACGTTCCGGCCGCTGCACGTCCTGCCAGCCACCATCGAATCGCTGCCAGCCATCACCGGTGTTGCGATAGACATTGCCGTCGCGACCCGCATAGATGTCGCCGCGCCGACCTTCGCGAATGAAGCCCTGGCCATTGGAGGTGTTCCAGCGGAGAGACGAACCGCCGGCGGTATTATCGCGAGCCGTCACCCGTGCCCATTCGGACCCGCGCTTCACGCCGGCCGATTTCCACGCGCCGTAGACGTTGCGGCCACCCGCGACGAAGCCGCCTCCGTCCGTGCGCGGATTGTACGCTCCGACGAACCCGGCCGAACCGCGTGGTCCCCAAGCTGCTCCAGCCCGGGCGTAAGTATTCGTACGAGGGTTCCATGCCCGTGCGCCCGCAATCCCGCGATACGGACCATAGGCATAGCCATAGCGGCCATACATGCCCCGGACTGGATTGTAATACGCTGCAAGACCCCAGGTTACGGGACGCGGGTAATAGATCGGGAACCCGTAACCCGACCAGTTGTACCAGTACGGCGGATAGGACCAGCCAGTTCCGTAGACATAAGTGCCCCAAGCCGGAAAGCCGTAAAGATATCCCATGGTGTAGCTGTACCAGACTGCATCAGGCTCGGTGTCGTAGACGCGCACATAGGTGGCGTTGTAGACGGGCGAGGACGGCGGAATCTGATAGATCGTCTCCGGCACTTCACGGGCCAACTGCCACGGACCGTTCGCGTTGTCGGCCATGAACCACACGCCATCCTGGAGCAGGTAGTGGCGATCCCCGACCTTGATCACGGTCTCGGTCGTGTTCGTCGCGTAAGACAGATCGGTCGTTTCGATCGGCGCGAACTGGGCGTCTCCGGCATAGGCGATCGTTGGCGTGATCGAGCCGGCCTCGACGCGCGCCGTCGTGGGAATGCTGGCTTTGAGCCGCGCCTCGGCGCTCTCTGACGTGCCCGGCACAGACGAGCGCACAGCATAATATGGTGCATCCTCCGGAATGTTCTGGAAATCCGCCGGCAGATCCGGCGTCGCGAATGTCCATAGGCCATTCAGCGACGCTGCACTGAACCAGCGGCCGGACAGGAGCACGTACCACCGCTTTCCGGCTTTGTCGAAAAAGACGTCCGATTCGCTGTTCGAAGCCCATTGAAGTGCTGTACCGGGCACGTCCTGAAGCGTTGGTTCGCCCTCGAACAGGATCAGTTCAGCGGGCTTATCAGTGGTGATTACTTTCGGAATGACACCGCCCGCGAACGACTCAGCGGGTATGGCAGCGCGCGCATCCGCCCAACTGCCATCTTCCGGCAGGTCCTTCAACAGGGCAGGCAACTCGGCAGCAGCCTGTGTCCATGGCCCCGTCATGGCGCTCGCGGTCAGCCAATGCGTGTCATCACGCAGATAGAGCGCGCCACCGTCGATGCGGAAGAGATCCCAATTCGTATTCATTACGAAGGAGAGACCGGTTTTTCCCTTGACGGGTGCGTAGGCAGGCTCACCGTCCGTCTGCAACAGGATCGCCGGAGAGTTCGACACGAAAATCGCCGGGGGGTCTGCCTTCAGCCCCTGCACGTCGGTCATGCGCTTCTGTTCGGCCAGACTTGCCTTCACGCGCGACTCCGACACCGTGATCGGGCCCGTGGGCAGGATCTTGCCAGTCTCGACAGCGAGCGCGGTCAGTTCGTCGCGGCCGAGACCAGAGAAGTTAAGTTCGGTGACGACAATATCGGTGATCACGATCTCGCCTGCATCCTCGTCATGGGACGTCTTACCCTTCAGTCCGATCACACCGAACACCGGATTGGCCTCCGGTGTTTTCAGGAACTGAGCCGCCACCAGCGCCTCAATGGATTTGAAATCGGTCCATTCGGTGAACTGCGGCTGGTAGAGTGTCATACGCCCCTTGCCGGTCTCGTACGATCGCGGCCACTGCTCCGCCTCTTTGTTCTCCTGGATGTATCGACTGCTGACGAAACCGGTACGGTCATCGACGGTGACGGCACACCAGCTTCCCGCGTCCTCGCAATCCCCGATGTCGATTACGGTGCCGGCCGGGAGGGTGCGGAGGGACGAGAACTGCGTTCCAGGACCGGATCGGAAATTGACACTGGCTGTGGTGACGCCTGGTGTCGCCAACCCGGGTGTTGCAGCAACGATCGGGACAAGCGCGAACGCGATGATCTTTCTCATGGGTGTCTGTTCCCCCTTCATAGAGATCGGCTTTTTTGCCCCCAACCGAATCGATGCTTCGCGACCGACAGACTTCAGAAAGAATGGCCCTGACCGCGGCGGCCAATGACCCATTCATCTGCATCGAAGCCGCAGCGGTGGACCTGAAGGCCATCTCCGTCGCGGCCGCCTCACTGTGCATCGGAATCCTCCCCCCACGGCCCGGCGCACAGCACGGGCGGGATGTTACGGGTGGAATACTTTGTGATTGGTTCGAGGAACCTGCTTGATCGTTTGGGACAAGCGCTTGGCATTTGTTGCCCTGGGACCTTAGCCACTCTGGCATTCGCGCATTCGTCGGTCGGTCCAGAGTAAGAGTCGCCCAAGGAATTTCATGTTGGACCGGGCGAAGCCTCAGGCTTCGCATCGTATCGGGATAGAGAGTGATGGCTGATCTCGGGCAGGTCTCGGCAAGATTTCAGCTAAGCGCGCCCCCCGCACTGACGTTATTTCGGAAGGCATTCCACATCATAAGCAATGATGATCTGTGCTGGATCAGCCGCGCCGGCTCGCTTCAAGTCGTCCAGTCCGCTTCTTAGCTTGGTTCCTGCTTCCTTCAGAGTATCCTCAATTTTTGACTTGGCCGTCTCGCATCGCTCCTCACTTGAGAATTCCTGGAAGACCACCGTTGGAAGCAGTCTCCACTCTGTCCGGTCGTTCGTAGCTGCGGGACTGACCGAGTAGGAGAAAATGTAAATCAGAACCCACATTGGTTTGCTCCCGAGGGTCAGACGGCAGCCGCCCAGCAGACTGGGGCAGCAGAGTTTACCTGATCCAAGCATAGCAGAAAACAGAGAAGATTTCCGATAGAGGTCAACAATAGGCAGGAAATCGCAAATCAACTCCGAGGACCTTTTCGAATACATTGAGTGGGGCAAAACGATACAGTGCGCGGTGGAGCTGCTTCCATCAGGAAGTGGATCGCAGCGAGTCCTAAATTGCCAATTGAGCAGGGCCGCGGAGCTTTCACGCTCCACGCGACAAGGAGCGACGACATCGTTGCCCGCTGAGCTTTAAATCGGGCGTAAGGATCGCTCGAGGATGCCGGTCTCGAAAAAGCGTTCGATCTTCTGCTCATCGTGCTGGATTTCGATCCCGCTTTTTTTCAGCCATGCATCATCCAAGTGCGTACTGCGGTAGCGCTCTCCCGAGTCGCACAAAAGCGTCGTGACCGATCCCACCTCGTTTCGCGCAACCATCTCGCTGACGATCTGCGCGACTGCGTACATGTTGGTGCCGGTCGATCCGCCGCAGGAGCGATCGATCCTGCGTGAGAGGACGCGCGCGGCGGCGATGCTGGCGGTATCCGGCACCGCACATGCACGGTCGATAAG
>NZ_JBFUHH010000098.1:0-15096 GCF_056402495.1 Microvirga sp. P4_A5
ACGGTCTACGAGCGCCTCCGCCGCGGGTGAGAAGCGATGGCCCCACCTGACCGATTTTGTCCAGCGTTGTCAGCATCTTATCGGCCGTCGGGAGACCGCCGGCGGTTGAACTCCGTAAAACCAAAAAGCTGCTATCTCCCGAATCGGACCTCGTGTCCGCCTCTGTCATCCCGAGACCCCGATTGACCCAAGGAGACGATCCCGATGACTCAGATGAGCTTCGATTTTCCAGCAGCGGCAACGTTGAAGTTGCCGTTGAACCGGTGTCGGCGTCTCCGCGTCGCAAGGCGCGGTAATTCGGATTCCGATGCGGTCAGCATCGATGCCGACGGCACCGCTCATTATGCGGTGGCAGAAGGCACGGCGGCAGGATCGACGACTTGGGCCGAGTGGAACTTCGACTTCGCCGCCACAACGCTGACTGCTGGCAATGACGAAGCCTTCACCTTCAAGCTGATGGTGGACCGCGATCCGACGGCGGCTGTCAACTTGGTCGAATATACGCCTGGCGACAATCCGGCTCGATTCTTCCAGAACTCAGTCAACTCCGGCTTCATCGACACCGATCTGGCAACCGCAGGTGCTCAGTACTATGGGTTCGCGGATGGCCAGTTCGATGTGATGCTACAAGCCTTCGACGGTACGACACTCGTCGCGCAAAACAAGGTCGTGGTGCACGTCGGCGATCTGGACGATACAGGAAATGGATCGTTCTACATCCTGCTGGCTGACGGTTTGCCGAAATGATTTTAGCCGACCCAGGCCTTTCTCACGCTCCGTGCATTCGGGCTGAACCATCGTTTCCGAAATACCACGCTTCGTCCAGAATTCCGACCTCGCGGGCTGCAGCCTCAAAGATCGTTCGGGCATTCTGGACTGCGCCTTGCCAGTTATCGCGTCGTGACACGCTTTCATGGCAGCCTTGCAGGTCGGATCGCCAAGAGCCGACTTCGGCCAGTCGTAGAGCAGCGCCTCCGCCGCCTCGTCTGCCCGCGAGATGGTTTTCGGACATTCGCGTGGACCCGAATTGGAACAGGCGAGGAGAACCTAAGATCGGCCATGGCGGATCATAACACGCAGAGGACGGGATGCCTGTCGCGAGTTTGCCTTAACCCTTTTGTTTAGGTTTGGGTGGCATCATGGAGCGGGGATGATCGGTCCCTTCCTATCCTTATGGAAATGAGTAACCTGCGCTTCTCATCTTCGGATAGAAGGGCAGCGACGGCGTTATCCTGGACGCCTCTAACAGTCCTCGGAATCGAAAGTGCCAGAAGCTCGGTCGCCCCGTCTTGCCGTCCTGATTGACGCCGACAATGCCTCAGCGCGAATCGCTGACGGCCTCTTTGAGGAAATCGCGAAAATCGGGGAAGCCAGCGTCCGCCGCATCTATGGAGATTTTTCAGGGGCGCGCCTAAAGTCGTGGGCTGACATTCTGGCGAAGCATGCGATCAGTCCACAGCAGCACTTTGCCTACACATCGGGTAAGAATTCCTCTGATATCGCACTTGTCATAGATGCGATGGACCTGTTGCACAGTGGTTTGTTTGAAGGTTTCTGCCTTGTTTCCTCCGACAGCGATTTCACGCGTCTGGCTGGACGCATCAGGGAACAGGGCATTGATGTCATTGGTTTCGGGGAGCAGAAGACCCCGGAGAGCTTCCGCCAAGCGTGCCGCCGCTTCATTTATACCGAGAACCTGATCCAAGTGACCCGAGCGACAAATCGTGAGGCAGGCAGGGCTTCCAAGGCGCTACGCCCTCTTGGCGACGCCACACCCGTTCTCCGAAGAGCAATCGCGCAGATGGACAGCGAGGACGGTTGGGTCGCCCTCGGAGTTCTGGGACAGAGGCTCGCCACCATCGCGTCGGATTTTGATGCTCGTACATACRGCTATCGAAAACTGAGTGATCTGGTCCGCGAGACAGATGCGTTTGAGGTAAGCCAAGGAGAGGGAGGGAGGCTGCGCGTCCGACCAAAGGAAGAGCCATCCAAACGACGATCCCGCAAATCCTGAAGAGCGCGGAAAGTAGCTACTCCTCAAAGGCAGAGATAATGAAGTCGATCCTTGTCATGGTGATCGTTTTGATGGACGCCCTGGCCAGCCCGCCAGCGATCACTACGGTAGAATTTAATAGCGAAACTGCCTGTCTGAAGGCCGCAGCGGATATCGAAGCGACGGTGACCAAGATGGAGGCCAATGCTCTCGTGACAGCGCGCTGCTATGAAAAGGGTGGATAATTGCCGCCAAGCGTGTGCTTTTTGAGCGGGTTCTCCGACGCCGTTATCGAAGCCACGCAGTGGCGGACAAGATCGAGACGATAGACATTGCGAACCCGATATTATGCCAGAGGGCCGCGCGCCGTTCCGACCTGTGCGTCACCTCTTCGGCTTCTTCGGTGAGCGGAATCTTCAGCGAGGTTCTGAGACGTTTTCGGGCGTGCCACGCCATACCGTGGAGAAGGACGGACAAGGCCCCAAGGAGAATGGCCAAGATCAAAAACGCCTGGGGCACGTCAGAAATCAGCACGAGCGTCTATCAGGCTGACGCGGCTCGGATCGGTTCGGGTGTGAATGGCGAGCGCTCGACGATACGGACCTCGGCAGCCGCGCCGACCGACCGCAATCCCTCAAGAACCATCGTCAATTGTTCGGATATGATCGCATTGCGGGCATCATCGACGGTTCGGAACTCCAGCATGGTGATCGTGTCCGGGCTTGTTCCGTCAGCCGTGCGATAGGCCACAAAGGACACGGCCCCGGAAGTTTGCAGAAGCTGACTAATCCAGTCCCTGACCCGCTGGTTGTATTCGTTCCAATGCAACGTGTCGGTTGGACGGTCATACTGAAACATGACGTAGGCCATCACTGCCTCCCAAAGTTTACGCTATCACAGCACAGGGGACCGTTCTTTCACAGGGCTAATAGGATGGCGGTTTGCCACGGTCAGCCGGATCGGTGGGGATCACAGCAGTCTTCGGCGCGCGGCGGAAGGTAGAGATCGGGAAATAGTTTTGAAAGTCCTCGTCTTCTGACTTTCCCGTCTTCGGAAGTAGAAAAACTATTCTAAGCCCCGACCGCTCTATGGCCGCAGCCCTGGCCCCGGCATCGGCGGGGGTGTTAAACTGAACATTGGCCGAACGCGCCGGTCAGTCCGAACTTTCTGGGGTCCGCCCTCGACCAGAAAATTACGATAACCCGCCTCACCGTCGATCAGGACGATAAAATGCCCGACGTTTTGTATGGTACTCCGTCGCGGCGGCTGGGTAGTTGAAAGAGTATCCAGCCGTGAAACGGTAATTGGAAACCTGGGCAAATCTGCACTTGGGATTATGCGGGCTTTGAGGCCAACTGGAGCCTTGCGGCAGGACAGGTCCACCTACGAACTTCCATTTACCTACTACTTGAATTGAAATTTCGGGGATCAGTCCCCTCACGGCCTGGGCAAAGGCCATCATGGCTCGCTGGAAAGGACCGGGAACGCTGCTCGTCGTGACCCATGGGGCCAACATCCAGGCTCTCGCCGGGCGCAATCCGGATTCGGGCGAGGTTGTCGTGGTGGCGGTTCACGATGAAGCCATTCGGGAGATCGGCCGCATCCCCGCTCCCGTGCCATAAGCACAAGCCCTAAGCCCTAAATGTGTGGATTAGTACTGTTGCTGAAAGCGCCATCCTCGTCGCCCGTCTCACATCAGGTCCATTGAGCTAACTGACAATCAGCTTTGCCGAGCAGGACGGCATGTGGATTGGTCATACTGGCGGCTATCTCAGATTACCAGACACAAAAGACAGGCGGGTTCGCACACTTATGAGCCGAAGCGCGGCAAGGTCATCGAGAATTGATCGGCCTGATTGAGAAGGAAAAGCCATGCAGAGACATTACGTCATTGCAGTCACCGCTGCGGTTCTGTTGGCAGCAGCGGTCATCTATTTCTGGTCTACCCGGAAGGCCGAAGCCGAGGGATGCTACGTGCCGCGGTACAGCTATGCGGATTTCGTTTCACCTGCGAGAGCAACCACTCGAGGACATCATAGGTCGCCAGTGGACAAGCGACTGTGTGCGGATTTCGGAGCGGCATCAGCAATCGCTGAGTAGCCTAAAACGGGCCGAGGGCGTGTTCACTGACTCTGGACAGGCCGAGCGTGCTGTGCGTTCGATGGCCTCGGCCGACGACGAAGCTATCGGGAGGCGGTCTATGTGGTCGAACAGGGATCGCAAGTGTCGCCGATATCGATACTGCAATCACCGAAGGTCCCGGGATGCGCTGGTCCATCAAGGGTCCCCACATGACCTATCATCTGGGTCGCGGCGCGGGTGGCATCGCGCATTATCTTGACCATCTCGATCCCAGTCAGGAGCGCCGATGGAGACGCTCGGCCATCCGAAGCTGAGCGAGGACGTGAAGGCCGCGATCGTCGCCGGGGTGGAAGTTGAATCACAAGGACGCTCCATCGCCGATCTCGAACGGCAAAGAGACCGGCTTCTCGTTGAAATCTTGAATCTCAAGAGCAGGATCGTGGCATGAAAGGGCCCGTCGTCGTCACTGCAGCGCGGAATGGTGCGAGGCGGATGAAGAAGGATCATCCGCATATCCCGCTCACGATCCAGGAGACGGCCCGTGCGTCAGCGCGTTGCGTGGAGGCCGGGCAGCCATGATCCACGTCCATGTGCGAGATGCGAATGGCACTCACATTCTCAACGCCGATGCCTACCGCGATGTCCCGCGTGAGATCCGCAGGGACGCAGGCGCCGACGTGATCGTCGAGGTCAGACCGAAGCCGTGGGACGCTACACGCCGCGACAGCAGATGGACGTGGTCGACGCGGTGCGTCCCGAAGCTCTTTCCATTGGCCTCCGCGAATTGATGCCTGGTCTCGACGATGAGGCGGTGGGCAGCACGTTTCTACACAGGCTCTCGAAGACCCCATGCCTTGTGCAGCACATCTTGTCCGACGCAGATGACGTAAGGCGTTTCCGAGCCCTTGTCGCGACCGGCGCCATTCCGACGCGCCAGGCCAGCGTTCTGTTCGTGCTCGGGCGATATACCGAGGAACAGCAATCGGACCCGTCCGATATCCTTCCTTTTCTGAACGCCTGGGGTTTTGACCTCCCATAGGCTGTTTGCGCTTTCGGCCGCAAGGAGACCGCCTGCGTGGTCGCAGCCGCTGCTTCGGGGGGCATGGCAGGGTGGGCGAGAACAATCTCCACCTTCCCGATGGAACGAGGGCGCCCGACAACGCGGCCCTCGTGCATGCCTTCGTATCCGCTATCGCCGGAATCGGATTGCCGATTGCCACAGCGGATGAAGCGCGACGGGTTCTATCAGGAGAGTAATCAGCTTCTTTGCGAAATACTCCCGCTTTACGGTTCGGTTTGTCTTCCGCGTAAGGCAAAGGTCGGTCGCGTATCTGCCCTTTCTCGACACTCGATGGGCTGCGGGATGCCGCAATGGGGCCGAACCCAAGCGCGGCTTGAGGGCACACGAGTTCCATGGTTCGCTCCGGGAGTGGGTAACGCGACGCGGTGTCGGAAAAAGCCTCGTTGCCGGGGAGGATTTCGCGTCCGGGTTCGCCGAGGCGCTCGGACGCGACTTGGTAGGGCACAACTGATACGATTGAATGAGTGGCGGCCGTCGCGATAACGATTATCTCGCAGGTGACATCGCCCTCACTACAATCATGAATTGGTCTTAACCCAAGCACGGCAAAATCCATACTGATGGTCCGTCCAAGCTCATGACGCTGCTCGTCTACATGAAAGACGAGTGGGAGCAGGACGAGGGTGATCGGCTGGGTTTGTACAACGGAAAGGACTACGAACCCTTTGCACTGGAAGTGCCTCCGACCCTGGGTGGCAGGTTTGCCTTAGACGCTAGGGATGGAATGGCAAAGGATTGCGACATAGCCGTCGCCGAAGGCTCGCACGGACGGGCCCAGAGAACTCGCTTGACGTGAGGAGGGAGATGTCGGCCGCTTGCCTCAGGGTCCGCTTGCCGCCTGTCCCGGCTCCATCCCACCTCCATGGTCTTGCTCCTCGGTGAGGAGGCTATTCCAAGTGAATTTCGCGAAGACCAAAACCCTCCTTGCCGTGGGTGAGCCAGACTTCCCCCTGCCCGAGCATCATTCCCTTATCTCGAACGAACAGTGTCTCAAAGGTTGCTTTGGCCGCGACCTTCTGCAGGCGGGAATCGAGAATGATCTCATCAGCCGAATGAAGCTGCTCGGGGTTGCGGAGTATCCGCCTGATCTTGCCGCTGATGGTCAGCGGATATTGAACCACACGGGCGATTAGTGAGATGTCGCCGGAGCGAAAGGCCGCCTTCAGGATCCGGAAGCTGTAATAGGCGGACAGGGGGTCAAACCCCAGGTCGCGGTAGCTCGCCACCAGCTCGGGGGAAAGTTTTGGCGCAGTGAAGTGACCTGGCGTCGACGGTCTGATCGGCACCCCGATATACCGACGCAACTCGCCAGCAAGAACCTCCAACGCGGTATGGCGGTCGATGAGCACCCTCAATTTGGACGATTGAGAGATCGACCGGTCCGCCTCCTCCCCGCGCTTGCTGTCTGAGACCGTTCGACCGCCCGCGTCCTCGAGTTGGGTGCGCGCTATCCACAATCGTTCCTCCACCTCTGCAAGGACCTGTTCGCTGCCCGGTTTGTAACCAGGTCCTCTCGCAATGTCAGCCGGCAAAGCCTTCAAGGCTTCCCGCGACATAGGCGCGGTGTCGATTTTGAATGTTCGACCGTAGACCGCAACAAAGTACGGTTCGGAATGCGCGGGTAGGGCGGCCTGCAGGGCCATCAGGCCAACGCAAAGCCAAATTAGCTTGGGAAGGAAGCCAAGCATGACTGCATCTGCCAACTCCGTCGGCCAGCAGCTTACACCTGTTCCTGCATTCCGGACCCTGAATTCGAGGGAAGATCAGGGAGGGCAACTCCGCTGCCGGTGGGGCTATTTGTCGGACGATGACAACATTAACATGACACAAGGGGCACCAGGAGAGCGTTGAGTGGCGTGTAGATTGATACCGCGTCTGCAATGGATAGTTGGACGACCAAGATGCCCATCGCGATTGCAATTCTTATCGGCGACATAGCTACTATTCCGGTCTAAGCCCTTCCCTTGCAGCGATTGCCGACGCGAAGAGGCCATGCCATTCGGTGTGGTCCGCGCCATCGATGCCGTCCTTCAGCGGATGGGGAGCATTGCGTCGCGGCCGGAACACGTGGCTCGAACTCTGGCCCTTGCCGCCGCCCGGCTGGAGCGAAGTGGCAGGCCTGAAAGCCTGCTCGTTCACTTCGCCGCCGAAAGACTGTCGAAAAAACCTAGAGTTCTTCAGCCGTTCCAACAATGACGGGCGGCGGCTTCCGGATGCCTCGGCAATACCGCCCGGATCAAAAAATCGCGTTGCAAGGGAGAGGCCCGGTTTAATCGGCCCAGTGACGATGAGTCTTCCAGTCAGTGGTCTCGTCCATGGCAACGAAGCTCGGCCCTATCAGAATTCAGGCAGGCCACTCTTACGAATTCACAATCCAGTCGGCACTCAGTGGCGCCGCGCCCGTGACCACCTCGGGATCGCCAAAAACACTCCCACATTCACCCACCGGACGGTTCAAGGTAATCAGGATCGATCCCTACTCGTAGCGCCGGGACACCAGTTGCAAGAACAGCTGGGCGGCATTGGCTCCGAAGGGCAGATATCCAAGTTCGTCGATGATCAACAACTTCGGCCGTGACAGGATCGTCAACTGCTTGTGGAGCGAGCCGTCGCTGTGGGCCTTGGCCAACATCGCGACCAGCGTGGCTGCCGTGACGAACTGCACGTTACAATTCCGGCGGATGGTCTCGCGGCCAAGGCTCACGGCAAGATGGGTCTTGACTGTGCCCGGTGGGCCAAGGGACAGGATTTGTTCGCCCTGGGCGATCCAGCGGCAGGTCGCAGGCTCCCTGATCTGCCTGTAATCCAGCGATGGCTGCGCGTCGAAGTCGAAGCCGTCGAGTTCCCGCACGAACGGGAACTGAGCCAGCTTGCTCCACATCAATATCCGCCACTCGTCACGCCGCGCGATCTCGCGCGACACCAGGAAAGCCAACGCCTCGCGCAAGGTCATCTTCGAGCGTGCCTCATCCAGCAGCGTGTCGAGTTGGTCGCGGATTGCCGTCAGCTTCAACCGGTCGAGTGTCGCGACCAGCATGTCGTGATCCACGGTCGTCATCACCAGCCTCCCCCGACAACCGCCTCGTATTCCGCCCGCGGCCGCAGCAAGGCGGAGGGAGCAATCCCGACGGGTGCGGCTGTGCGCACTGGTCCCTCGGCGCCAGCCACGCCGACAAAATGCGCCCGGTCCACGACCCGTTGTCGGCGGCCCTGGCATTGGGAATGATCGGCCACCACCCGGCCCGCATGACGGATGATGACGCGACCGGCCGGAACCGCGACCCGAACGCTCTCTCCGATCCGGCGCCAGGGCACTGAGTAGCTATTCGCATCGAGGTCGATCGTCCGCCTGAACCTTGCGCACCAGATCACGGAGTTGTCCGAACGGCGCCCGGCCGGCAAGCGGACGAGGCGTGCCGGCCTCAGCAGCAAAACGTTCCGCCGGCGCGACGCCGGTCGTGCCATGCTCCCGCTGGTCGGCAATCTCGCGCGTCCACCGATCCAGGTACGACAAAGCCGGCCAGTGTTTGAAGGCCACCATTTCTCAAGTCAGGGCAAAAGAGCCGATCGCAATCAGTACGGCCAAAACAGCAAAACGGGAGAAGCGCCTAAGCTTCACCCTGCGAAAATATCTGACACCTTTTCAAAGCGGCTCTTGAGACGTCGCAGTTCCGTTTTGGCATCACGTCGTTCGTGAACGCTCCACAGTCTAGTGACCTTTCTCACGCCTCGCTCATCACTCCACAATAGGAAAAATATACCATGAATCAGGTAAATGGCTACGCTTGTGCCACTCACGGTGTGAACCGGTGAGGTTCGGCGGCGGATGCGGGTTCATTCGCAGCATTGCGGCCAAGGTTTGCTCAAGGTTAAGACTTGTGGTCGTAAGCTTCAGGCCCTGAATTGTAGGAGCCTCACGATGCGTACGCTCAGTCTCTCGTTCGCCGTGCTTGTGTCGGCCTCAGTGCTTGCCCCGTTCTTAATCGTGTCGGCGTACGCGGCCAGCATTTTAGTTTCAGCCGTGATGCTCCCCTGAGCTATGACGTGTGGAGCGGTACGGAGGGCAATAAGGCGAAGGATTTTTTCTAGGAAGGGAACGCGCTCTTTCCTAAGGTGTCGAACTTTGGCGAGGCGGATACGCCGCTTTGTGTTGAGCTTGCTAAAATCCGCAGCCATCGCTCGCTGCTCAATTCGGCTCGTAGCATGATCACCTAGCAGAAACTCTGGGTTTTTGGACCTTCAATCCAAATTTGCGCCGGAACCCGGAGCGGTCCTTCTGGTGCACGCAGATCATGCAGGAGGAATCTGTCGAGATCTGGAAGAAATACAAGAACAAGCCTCGCGTACCATACTGAGGGAATACAAGACGCCGTCCTGCGGGCCGGCTCCTCAGCACGAGGGAGGTGATCTCAAGGCATGAGGGTTACCAGCGCCAGCCTTCCTCTTGCTGAGGAGCGAAGCGATTTGCATCAGCGAAGCGTTCTCGCGGTTCAAGACGGGTTTCCCGCTTTACGCTGGCTTATTCCGGCAGATACGATCTAGAAACAGATGCGCGCGAGATACTCGCGACCTCAGGCGGAGATTTTTCATGAAACAGCATGCGATTAGCCGTTTCACGGTTCCGGAAATCGTCGACATGCCCGACGACATCCGCGACAGAATCCTCGCCGTCCAGGAAAAGTCGGGTTTCGTTCCCAACGTGTTTCTGGTCCTCGCCCGTCGGCCGGATGAATTTCGGGCGTTTTTTGCCTATCACGACGCGCTCATGGACAAGCCTGGCAATCTGACCAAGGCTGAGCGGGAGATGATCGTGGTGGCGACGAGCAACGCCAATCAGTGCCAGTATTGCGTTGTTGCCCATGGCGCAATCCTGCGCATTCGCGCCAAAGACCCGCTGATCGCCGACCAGGTCGCCATCAATTACCGCAAGGCCGATATCACCGAGAGGCAAAGGGCGATGCTGGACTTCGCCATGAAAGTCTCGGCCGAAGCCTATGCCGTAGGCGATGCCGACTTCGCGGCCTTGAACGCCCACGGTTTCGGCGATGAAGACCTTTGGGACATCGCCGCCATCGCGGCATTCTTCGGCATGTCGAACCGACTGGCGAATGTCACCAACATGCGGCCGAACGACGAATTTTATTTGCTCGGTCGGGGCGGATAGCCGATGCCGCGAAGACGGGGCGTGTGCGTCAGAACCAGTTCTCTTATGGAGTGTCAGCGATGACCAAACAGAAAGCGCATCGCATCGTGTTGGCTTCGCGGCCGGATGGGGCACCGACGGCGGACAATTTCCGATTTGAGGAATCGGAACTGCCTCCCGTACAGGATGGTGAAGTTCTCCTGCGGGTCGTGTACCTCTCGCTCGATCCCTATATGCGCGGCCGTATGAACGCCGCGAAGTCATATGCAGCGCCAACCGAAATCGGCGCGGTGATGGACGGCGGAACCGTTGCGCGGGTTCTCGAGTCGCGGCATCCGGACTACGGGACGGGCGACCTGGTTCTCTCACATTCCGGCTGGCAAACCCATGCCGTCGCCAATGCCGCCGGGCTCCGAAAGCTCGATCCTGCCGTCGCGCCGCCGTCAACGGCGCTGGGTATCCTCGGCATGCCGGGGTTCACCGCCTACGCGGGTTTGCTGACGATCGGAAAACCGGCCGCGGGAGAGACGGTCGTCGTGGCTGCGGCCAGTGGCGCAGTCGGCGCCGCAGTCGGGCAAATTGCCCGGCTGAAAGGCGCCCGCGCCGTCGGGATAGCGGGCGGTCCGGAAAAGTGTGCGTTCGTCCGGGAGCAACTCGGCTTTGACGCGGTCGTCGATCACCGGTCGCCGGATTTCGCAGCCCGGTTGAGGGATGCCTGCTCAAGGGGCATCGACGTTTATTTCGAGAACGTCGGTGGCGCTGTGTGGGACGGCGTCTTCCCGCTCCTCAACGATTTTGCCCGCATTCCGGTCTGCGGTCTCATCGCGCAGTACAACGAGATGGGCTCCTTTCAGGGTCCGGACCGCCTGCCGCTCCTGATGCGGGACGTTCTCTCAAAGAGCCTCTTGATCCGTGGCTTCATCCAGCGGGAATTTTCCGATCAGCGACCGGTCTTCTATCGGGACATGGCGCAGTGGATATCCGAAGGGCAAATCCGATACCGCGAAGACTTCGTCGACGGCCTCGAGCGGGCGCCGGCCGCCTTTATGGGCCTCCTGCAGGGACGCAATTTCGGCAAGCTGATTGTCCGGATCTCGCCTGAACACGATCAATGACGGTGCCCTCTGCCTCGACAAGCCCCTTATCGAACATACGGTACACTCCTGTGGAATGCCCTGCAGGAGTATCTCGGCCGCCCCTTCGTGTTTAATCAGCCTTCTATCGACCTGATCCTCAACGCATGCCTGCGACCCTGGAACTGGCCTTCGTCGCACCGTTCCTGTCGCTCGCTATCGGCATTCCGCTCGGCCTGTGGTCGGGGCTGCGGCCCAACACGGTGCTCGACGAGACCGACATGATGGTCAATCCTCGGCTTTAGCCTGCCGAATTTCTGACTGGGCACGATGCTGATCATGATCTTCTCGGTCTGGCTCGGCTGGCTGCCGTCCACCGGGCGCGGAGAGGTTGGCACCGTCCTCGGCATCAGTGCTAGCCTGACATCCTAGTGCGGGATCAGCCACCCGATCCTGCCGGCCTTCAATCTCGCCCTGTTCAAAATTTACCTTCGCTCCTGGCGAGACATCCAAGACCATCTCAATCCAGACCACAGAGGATGCGTTGTTTGAAGGGAACGAGACCTTCAATCTGCTCCTGTCGGCCTCGGGTGGCACACTTGCCGATGCAAGCGGTGTTGGTGTCATCCTCAATGATGACCTTGATGGCCCGGTCGATAATCGGTCGGGGCACCAACAAGAGCGATTTCATCCAAGGCTCGTTCAAGGACGACAGAATCAATGGCCGGAATGRCAACGATACGATCTTCGGCAACGGCGGCAACGACCGCCTGAATGGCGACAATGGCAATGATAGAATCTTTGGTGGGAATGGAAATGATCGTCTGAATGGAGCGAACGGCAATGACCTCCTCGTTGGAGGCAATGGCAATGATCGCCTGAATGGGGAGAACGGCAACGACCGGCTCTCTGGTGGCGAAGGCAACGATCATCTGAGGGGCGGCAATGGTGGTGATGCGTTCGTGTTCGACACCGAGCCAAACCGCTTCACGAACCGGGGCAAGATCGCGGACTTCGATGTGCGGAATGATTCGGTCTATCTCGACAACGCCGTCTTCGCGGAGCTTGGAAGCAAGGGCAGCCTTGGCAGCCTGGCCAAGCTCAACAAGGCTTTCTTCACGATCGGCAGCGCGGCGAAGGATGCCAACAATCATGTCATCTATGACAGGAAGAAAGGCATCTTGTTGTATGACGCAGATGGAAGAGACGGCGAAGCGGCTGTCGAATTCGCTTCGGTCAACAAGAACCTGAAGATGACGGCGGCGGACTTTTTCGTGATCTGATCGCAAAGATAGAAGAAATGCCCCGGATCATTCCGGGGCGTTTCTGTTTGGCTCACGAGTCAATTGCCGCTCGCTGCTCTTCGATGGAGGGTTTGATAGCTGTAGTTGATGAATCGAGTGCTGTTAGGGTGATAAGCGCTCGGATTGCGGTGGTACAGGCGTTGTCCCATCCTGTTCGGCGGCACCGGCTCTCTTCTCCTAGACTGATCGAAAAACCGTCTGCGAATTACGCACGACCTTTCGTCGATCTCGTAAGGCGCACGACCACCCATCTCTGTCTCCCTCTCCCATCAGACGGGCGTACTGGGCCTCGGGCATCCCATAGCCGTGGTCGGCGAGCTTCTCCAGACCCGGTTGGCCACGGATGCGGGCCATGGCCCTCCGATAGGTCGGGCAGCCGCTTGGAAACCCACCTTCTCGACCGCGACAGGGGGCGGACCGGCAACAGCTGTTTCAGCCGATCCTTCTGTTGCGAAGACGATGAGACACCCGATGACCGCTGTGACGTGAAAACGCATGGCACACCGCTCCTGTGTCCCACCATCGCCGCCACCATCCACACGCAGCTTGGTCCCTTGGAGGGTCCGGTTCCCATCCACGACATCGCCCGGGCTCTCGACATCAGCCACATCCACGTCGCGAAGATAAATGGATTCGTCGGCGCCCTCATCACCCAGCCGGAAAGGGATATCGGGACTATTCTGGTTCGTGCGCTGGACAGCCTGCGCCGCCAACGCTTCACCATTGCCCACGAGCCTGGTCACTTCCTCTGCTCCTGGCATCAATCGACGGATCCGGGCGGTTTCGCATGCCGAAGCGAGGATCTGTGGCTCTCGGAGCGCCCTGCCGACGATCACCATCGTCGCCAGGAGGCAGAAGCCAATAACTTTGCCATCGAACTCCTGGCGCCGATCAACCGGGTGCGGCCATTCCTTCAAGGTCTCCCCGATCTTGAACACGTCGTCAGACTTTCCAACGAGCTGGACATCAGCCGTCAGGCTGCCGTTGGGCGTTTTGTAAGCCTGCACTCCAGACGGCTGGCGTTTGTCGTTAGCCAGGATGCCGATTGCGACTATGTTGTTCGGGCTGGAGGGTTTCCGGCGCTGCGGGTTGCCAAGGGGCGCCGTTTGCCGAAGCTACCCTCGCCTGCTCGCGCATCAGGATTGTCCGCCGTGGAAAGCGCTGATGCGGCCGGCTGGATCACAACGCCTATCAATGGCTTGCTGAAAGTACAGTCCCTGCATCAGCAGGACCGCTACGCTATCACTCTCCTGCACCTCGGGGGCGATGAATTCGGTGGCGAAAGTGATGGCGCGCTTATGGACTTCCGAATGTAGAATGGCAACTTTCCCCGGCGCGACTTATTTCGGCCGACGATCCAAGTCCCGCGCCGTGCAGTGCGGCGCGGTGATCCTGCTACGATGAACAGATGCAGCCGTTAAAACGCAGCAGCCCTCGCCATCTACGGCGGACGCGATGTGGTCTCATCCTGCACGAGCTTCCGAAAAGGTTCTGCACGGAGACCATCGCTACGTTCTTGAGACTTCGTACTGAAGCCTGCCTTGCAAGCCTCTTCTGTCTCTGAAAGTTCAGGGTTGTCGTTCGAAACAAAAGGCCCCGGATCGCTCCAGGGCCTTCGTAGACGAAGTATTTGAGTTACGCGGCGGGCGTCGTCAGAAGCCCATGCCGCCCATGCCGCCCATGCCGCCACCGCCTGGCATAGCAGGAGCTGCTTCCTTGCTCGGAGCGTCAGCCACCATGGCTTCGGTGGTGATCAGAAGACCGGCGACCGAGGCTGCGCCTTGGAGGGCCGAGCGGACGACCTTTGCGGGGTCGACGATACCAGCCTGGAGCATGTCACCAAACTCTTCGGTCTGGGCGTTGAAGCCGTAGGTCTCGGAGTTGTTCTCGAGGATCTTGCCGACCACGATGGAGCCTTCGACGCCGGCGTTCTCGACGATCTGGCGGATGGGGGCCTCAAGCGCGCGCAGCACGATGTTGATTCCCGCTCTTACGTCCGCATTGTCTGACGTGAGCTTTCCGACAGCAGTCTTGGCGCGCAGCAGAGCGACGCCGCCGCCGGGAACGATGCCTTCTTCAACGGCCGCCTTGGTGGCGTGCATGGCATCGTCGACGCGATCCTTCTTCTCCTTGACCTCGATCTCGGTCGAACCGCCGACGCGGATGATCGCGACGCCGCCTGCAAGCTTGGCGAGGCGCTCCTGGAGCTTCTCACGGTCGTAGTCCGAGGTGGTTTCCTCGATCTGCGCCTTGATCTGCGCGACGCGGGCTTCGATGTCCTTCTTCTGGCCGGCGCCGTCGATGACCGTGGTGTTTTCTTTCTCGATGCGGACGCGCTTGGCGCGGCCGAGCATGTCGAGGGTGACGGTCTCGAGCTTGATGCCGAGGTCTTCGGAGATGACCTGGCCGGCGGTGAGGAC
>NZ_JBFUHH010000099.1:0-15026 GCF_056402495.1 Microvirga sp. P4_A5
GCCTTGCGGCATCAACAGCCGTGTAGCGCTGCGATCTCGGCACGACCTCCAGCGAGGGAATGCGAACGTAAGCGAGCCTGACGACGCGGCCTTCGCCGGAGGCAATGCCAAGCCGGCGGATCGGCAAGGTGTTGGTGAAGGGGGTCGCTTCGACGTCGATATCGATGCATCCATCGAGTGAGGCACAATCGCACCCATCCCTGCGCCAATGTCCTCGACCGTCGCTATCGAGCCGCACGCGCGCGCCCGCGCCTGTCTCCAACAGTGCGTCGCGTATGTGCCAGCCGGCGTCGATGAGAAGCCGGTAGCGCAACCCGAAATGCACGGCTTCATTCGATCCGATCACGATTCCAGACGCGACAAATCCGTCTCCGTCAGGCCGCAGTTCGAGATGTTCGAGCCCGGCTTGCGCGCCTTCCCAGGCCTCCCAGCGCGCAACAATCGGGGGAAGGGGCGGGAAGTTCGCCACGCTGTCTCACTCCTTGACGACAATCACGTGCAGGCGACGCGGCCCGTGGGCTCCGAGCAGCATGGTCTGCTCGATGTCGCCGGAGCGTGACGGGCCGGTGATCCAGTTGACGGTGCGCGGCATTCCGCCTTTGCCGAAGGTGTAGCGGATCTTCGTCCAGACGCTCTCGTAATCTCCCGCGATATCTTTGGCCGACACGACGATGATGTGATTGTCGGGAAGGAAATTGAGGGTCGAGGGATTCTCCGAACCCGAGATCATCACCAGCGAACCGGTTTCGGCCACCGCGCCGAAGGCGTGGCTGACGGCGTTGAGATCATCGCCGGTGCTGGGACCGTGCGCGATCTCGAGCGCCGTGTCGTTCCACGGCATGACGCGAAGGCGCAGGTCGTCCCCCATCCGTACGCTTGCCGGCAGATTGTGATCCCGCAGGAAATGCGCGATCGATTGAGGGATTTCGGCGGCCGTCTCGACCTCCGTCACCGTCGCGAGCGCCGCCTCGGCCTGGATTTTGAACAGCGCGAGCCGCGCATCGCCGGAGACCTGTCCGCGCTGCGGAATGACGCCCCGTGGGCTGCGCTCCAGTCGCTCGGTGACGATCTGCCGCCGAATGCTCTCCCGACCGTTCACGCCCAGCGAGCGGCGGATGGTGCCGAGAATGTCGTCGCGCGCGCTCACGCGGCTCTCCCTTTGTGTTCGCGCCGCCAGCGCGCCTGGAAGGTCTCGCCCTGCGGCGCGGGGAGGTCGCGATTCTTCGTCCAGCCGGTCGCCAGCGGCATCCAGCGGAAACGACCCTTGTTGCGTCCCGCGAACCCCATCGCGCCCATGGCGAGGCGCGTCGCCACACGGTAGAGGGCAGGGCGCTTGGCGAAGAAGCCCCACAAACCGAGCCCGGTCCGCACGGTCGCGGGTGTCAGGTGCCGTTCGAATTCGCGCTCGCGCCAATGCCGCATGAGCTTCGGCAGCGGGATCCTGACCGGGCAAACGCTTTCGCAACGGCCACAGAATGTCGAGGCGTTCGGCAGATGACCGGCCTTGTCGACTCCGATCAGCGTCGGGGTCAGCACCGCGCCCATCGGGCCGGGATACACCCAGCCGTAAGCATGACCGCCGACCGCGTGATAGACCGGGCAATGGTTCATGCAGGCGCCGCACCGGATGCAGCGCAGCATCTCTTCGAAGCTCGTGCCCAGCATGGCGGAACGACCGTTATCGAGCAGCACGACGTGGTAATTCTCCGGCCCGTCGCTGTCGCCGAGATGGCGCGGACCCGTCGAGAAGGTGGTGTATACGGACATTTCCTGACCGGTCGCCGATCGCGCCAGCACGCGCAGGATCTGGCTGACGTCCTCGAGGGTTGGCACCAGCTTTTCGATGGATGCCAGGACGATATGAGTTTTGGGCAGGATCTGCGTCAGGTCGCCGTTGCCCTCGTTCGTGACGATGATCGAGGTGCCAGTCTCGGCGACGAGAAAATTCGCGCCCGTCAGGCCCACATCCGCGGCAAGAAAACGCTCGCGCAGAACCGCGCGCGCCTCGGTGAGCAATTGCACCGGCTCCGACAGGTCGCGCTTGGGATCGAGGTGGGTATGCACACGCCGGAAATCCTGTTCGACCTGCGTGGCGTTGAGGTGCACCGCGGGGGCGATGATGTGGCTGGGCAGCTCATGACGAAGCTGGATGATGTACTCCCCGAGATCGGTTTCGACCGGCGCGATGCCATGGGTCTCAAGGTGCTCGTTGATCCCGATCTCCTCCGAGATCATCGATTTGCCCTTGGTCACCGTCCGTGCGCCGGCTGCCTTGCAGATGGACAGGATGATGTCGCGCGCCTCGTCGGCGTTGCGGGCGAAATGCACATGCCCGCCCGAGGTCTTCACCTTTTCCTCGTAGGCTTCCAGGTAAAGATCGAGATGCTGCAGGGTGTGGTTCTTGATGTCGCGCGCCGAGTCGCGAAGAGCGTCGAATTCCGGAAGCTTCTCGGTCGCCTTCTGGCGCTTGTCGATGAAGCCCTGCTTGACATTGCCGAGGGCCTTTTGCAGCTGCGCGTCGCCGAGCGCCCGCGCGGCGTTCTTCTTGAAGTCGGGCGAGGTGCTGTGCACGCTCATCGGGCGCCTTCCTCTCCTGTGCGATGCCGTTCCCTCGCCACCCCGATCGGCGGGTCGTCGGTCATCCCGGCCAGAATCTCCGCCACATGCCGCACATGCACCGGGCTGCCGTCGCGGCTGAGTTTTCCGCTCATGTTGAGCAGGCATCCGAGATCGCCGGCGAGCAATGTGGGCACTCCGGTTTCCACCACATGCCGGACCTTCGCGTCGACGATCGCACCCGAAATGTCGCTGTACTTGACCGCGAAGGTGCCGCCGAAGCCGCAGCATACGTCGCTCTCGTCCATTTCGACCAGCGTCAAACCCGCGACGCTCGCCAGCAGCTTGCGGGGCTGGTTCCGGATTCCGAGCTCGCGCAGGCCCGAGCACGAATCGTGATAGGTGACAGGGCCGTCGAACGTCGCGTCGACGCGGGTGACGCCGAGCACGTCGACGAGGAAACTCGTGAGCTCATAGGTGCGCGCGGCAAGCTCGTTCGCGCGCGGCAGCCAGTTCGGATCGTCGGCGAAAAGCTCGGGGTAATGCGCCTTGATCATGCCCGCGCAGGAGCCCGAGGGGGCCACGACATAGTCGTAGCCGCGAAATTCGGCGATCGTGCGCTCGGCGATGCTGCGGGTGGTGGATCGATCGCCGGAATTGTAGGCGGGCTGTCCGCAACAGGTCTGCTCCGGCACCTCGACGAGGCACCCCGCATCCTCGAGGAGCTTCACGGCGGCGAAGCCGACGGATGGACGCATCAGATCGACCACGCAGGTCACGAACAATCCGACGCGGGGCTTGCGGGCAGGGGCTTCGTTCACGTGTCAATTCTCTCCGGATGGCGTCAGGTCGCGCGGGCCGGCCCGCCAGTGTATCGACCAGGGGCTCCCGCGGATGCGGGAACATCCTTTCCGACCCACATTATTGGAAAAATTCTCCAAGAGCAGCTACCTTCTGGTAAAGGGCGGGCGGAGACACAGACCTGTCGCCACCAGCCGGGAGAAGCGCCATGACGATTGCATTTCCGAAGCCGGACGAGGCTATCCTGTCGCGCCGTGCGGAGATCATCGCGGGGCTGGCCCGGCTCGTCGCAGGCGAGGCCCTCATCGTCTCGGAGGACGAGAGGCGGGCTTTCGAGACGGACGGTTTGACCGCCTATCGCCAGATGCCGCTGGCGGTGGTGCTGCCCTCCTCGACCGCCGAGGTCTCGGCGATCCTCCGCTTCTGCCACGATAACGGCGTCAAGGTCGTGCCCCGGGGCGCCGGGACCTCCTTGTGCGGCGGCGCCATTCCGCAGGCGGACGCCATCGTGCTCGGTGTTGCCAAGATGAACCAGGTTCTGGAGGTCGATCTCGCCGACCGCTTCATCCGCGTCGAAGCGGGCATCACCAATCTGGGCATCAGCCAGGCGGTCGCCCACGAGGGGTTTTTCTACGCGCCGGATCCGTCCAGCCAGCTCGCCTGCACGATCGCCGGCAATATCGCGATGAATTCCGGTGGCGCCCATTGCCTGAAATATGGCGTGACCACCAATAACTTGCTGGGCGTCACGCTGGTCCTGATGGACGGCACGATCGTCGAACTCGGCGGCGACCACCTCGACAGCGGTGGATACGACCTGCTGGGCCTGATCACGGGGTCGGAAGGCCAGCTCGGGATCGTGACGGAAGCCACCGTCCGCATACTCCGCGCCGCCGAGGGCGCGCGTCCGGCGCTGTTCGGGTTCGAGCGGGTGAACGACGCGGGCGCCTGCGTCGCCGCCATCATCGCCGCCGGCATCATTCCGGTCGCGCTGGAATATATGGACCGCCCGGCCATCCAAATCTGCGAGGCTTTCGCCCATGCGGGCTACCCGCTCGACGTGGAGGCGATGCTGATCGTCGAGGTGGAGGGGTCCGACCAGGAAATCGACGACATGCTGCGCCGGATCGTTGCGATTGCCGAGCCCTTTCACCCCAAGACGATCAAGGTGTCCCAATCCGAGGCGGAGAGCGCCGCCATCTGGAAGGGCCGCAAGTCCGCCTTCGGCGCAACGGGGCGGGTCGCCGATTACATCTGCATGGACGGCACCATCCCGACGGGGCAATTGCCCTATGTGCTCAAGCGCATCGACGAGATTGCCAAGTCCCAGGGACTGGGGGTCGCCAACGTGTTCCATGCGGGCGACGGCAACCTCCATCCGCTGGTGATGTTCGACACCAACAAGCCGGGCGAGATGGAAAAGGCCGAATTCGTGGGCGAGGAAATCCTCAAATTATGCGTCGAGGTCGGGGGCTGCCTCACCGGCGAGCACGGGGTCGGCATCGAGAAGCGCGACCTCATGACGTTCCAGTTCAACGCGGCCGATCTCGCCCAGCAGATGCGGGTGCGCGGGGTCTTCGATCCCCTCTGGCTTCTCAACCCCGCCAAGGTGTTTCCCCTCGAAGGAAGGCTCGCCGCGTGAACCTCTATACGCCTCGCGACGAGGCCGAAGCATCGACGATCGTCACCGAGGCCGCCGCGAGCGGGCTGAAGCTCGCCATCGGCGGCGCGAACAGCAAGGCCGCGCTCGGGCGGCGGATGGAGGTGGGCGCGCGGCTGGCATCGACGGGATTGAGCGGCATCACGCTCTATGAACCCGCCGAGCTGGTGATCGCGGCCAGAAGCGGTACGCCGCTCTCCGAACTGGTCGGCGTGTTGGCCCAGAGGGGTCAGGAGCTGCCCTTCGAGCCGATGGATTATCGGCCCCTCCTGGGCACGCGGGCGGAACCGACCGTCGGCGCCGTCGCGGCCATGAATATTTCAGGGCCCCGTCGCATCATGGCGGGTGCGGCGCGTGACAGTCTGATCGGCGTGCGGGCCGTCAACGGGCGTGGCGAGGTGGTCAAATCCGGCGGCCGCGTGATGAAGAACGTCACCGGGCTCGATCTCGTCAAGCTGCTTGCCGGCTCCTGGGGGACCCTCGGGTTTCTCACCGAGGTGACCTTCAAGGTCCTGCCCAAAACGGAGCGCATGGCGACGCTGCTGTGGCGCGGCCTCGACGAGCGCCGCGCCATCGAGGCGTTGTCGAGCGCGCTCGGATCGCCCTTCGATATCACCGGCGCGGCGCATCTGCCGGGTCGCGACGGACAGAATTCACGCACGCTCGTGCGGATCGAAGGCTTTTCGGTGTCGGTCGATTATCGCCTGGGCGAGGTTCGCCGCCTGCTGAGAAGCGCCGGCGCGCCGGATATCCTCGAAGGGCGCGGCGCCGAACTGCTCTGGCAATCGGTGCGGGACGCCAGCGTCCTGACCGACGACGCCTCGCGGGCCGTGTGGCGGATCTCCACCGCGCCGTCGAAAGCGCCGGGACTCGTGGCGACGGTCGCGCGCTCTCTCGACGCGCAATGGTTCTACGATTGGGGCGGGGGTCTGGTGTGGATGGCGGCGAAGCCGGAAGGCGATGCCGGCGCCGCCGTCATCCGTGCCGCCACCCAGACCTTCGGCGGCCACGCGACGCTCGTGCGCGCGCCAGAACACCTTCGCGACGCAGTCGATCCTTTCGAGCCGCAGAACGACACCGTGATGGCGCTCACGCGCGGTATCAAGATGTCGTTCGATCCGGCGCGCATCCTGAATCCCGGCCGCATGTATGCGGGGATATGACGTGACGGCCGCAATCGACGTGGGGCCCGACACCACGCGCCGGCGAGGTTGGCTTTATCCCCTGCTGGCGCTAGCCCTCGTCGCCCTCATCGCGGCGATCCTGCTCGCCATGGGCCGCACGCCGATCTGCAAATGCGGCACCGTGGAATGGTGGCACGGCACGGTGAACGATTCCGGCAATTCGCAACACCTGACCGACTGGTATTCGTTTTCGCACGTTATCCACGGTTTCTTGTTCTACATGGTAACGTGGCTGCTCGGGCGGGTGCGCGGAAAGGCGCTGCCGGTAGGTCTCGCGTTCCTGATCGCTCTTGCGCTGGAGGGAGCCTGGGAAATCGTCGAAAACACGAGTCTCATCATCGAACGCTATCGCGCCACCAATATCGCGCTGGATTATTACGGCGACAGCGTCATCAACTCGGTATCGGACGTCCTGGCGATGGCGCTGGGCTTCTGGCTGGCGCGGCTCTGGCCGGTCTGGCTGACCGTGCTGACGGCCCTCGCCATGGAACTCTTCGTCGCCTACATGATCCGCGATAATCTCGCGCTCAACATCATCATGCTGATCCATCCCATCGAGGCCATCAACCAGTGGCAATCGGGCACATGACAATCGGAATTGCGAGCTAGAACCGATGCAAACCAACTTCACGCCCGACCAGTTGCGCGACCCGGCCATGGCCAGTTCGGAGAAGATTCTCCGGACCTGTGTGCATTGCGGCTTCTGCACCGCCACATGCCCCACTTATCTGCTCCTCGGCGACGAACTCGATTCCCCGCGCGGCCGCATCTATCTCATCAAGGAGATGCTGGAGGGTGGCAAGCCCGCGACCCCCGAAGTCGTGAAGCATATCGACCGCTGCCTGTCCTGTCTGTCCTGCATGACCACCTGTCCGTCCGGCGTGAATTACATGCACCTGGTGGACCATGCCCGCTCCTACATCGAGGCGACTTATACGAGACCCTGGCATGACCGCCTCCTGCGGTCGCTGCTGGCGCATATTCTGCCCTATCCCAACCGCTTTCGGCTCGCGCTCGCGGCCGCGATGCTTGCAAAGCCCTTCAAGAACGTGCTGGCGGCTCTGCCGCTGTTCGGGTTGCGGCTGCGGGCTATGATTGATCTCGCGCCCGCCCGGGTGCCTGCGCGATCGGCCTTCGACGGGCCGGGTTCGTTCAAGGCCGAGGGCGCGAAGCGCGGGCGGGTCGCGATCCTCTCGGGCTGCGCGCAACCGGTCCTGAAGCCGGGCTTCAACGAGGCGGCGATCCGGCTCCTCAATCGGCACGGAATCGAGGTGATCCAGGCGCGAGGCGAAGGGTGTTGCGGCGCGCTCGTTCACCACATGGGCCGTGAGCCCGAGGGCCTCGCGTTCGCCAGACGCAATATCGACGCGTGGATCGCCGAGATGGACGGGGAGGGCCTCGACGCCATCGTCATGACGGCGTCGGGCTGCGGCACGACCATCAAGGATTACGGGTTCATGTTCCGGGAAGATGCGGGCTATGCGGAGAAAGCGGCCCGCGTTTCGGCAATCACCCGCGACATCACCGAATATGTCACCGGCCTCGATCTCATGGCGCCCGTTCGCGAAATCGACCTGGTGGTGGCGTATCAATCCGCCTGTTCCATGCAGCACGGCCAGCAGATCCGGACCGAACCCAAGGCGCTCCTCAAACGCGCGGGCTTCACCGTCAAGGACGTCCCGGAAGGACATATCTGCTGCGGCTCGTCGGGCACCTACAACCTGCTCCAGCCGGAAATCGCCCAGCAATTGCGCGCCCGGAAAGTCGCCAATATCGAACGGACCCGCCCCGACCTGATCGCCACCGGCAATATCGGCTGCATGACGCAGATCCAGAAGGGGACCGCCATCCCGATGTTCCATACGGTCGAACTGCTCGACTGGGCGACCGGCGGGCCGATTCCCGAGGGAATGGAGGCACTTGAGGCCGGACGGGCCACGACGCGCCACTGATCCGGCCGGCAAATGACGTTGCGACAAGGTTGCGCAACGAAATTGTATTTCCAAAGCTCCCGTGTCTGCGGTAAAAGACCCCCTTCGGTGTCAATTCCACGTCATAGGGGGCGGCTCAATGTCATCCGGTTGGACGTCTTTCAAATCGCGGTTCGGCAAGAAGAGCCAGGATTCCTTCCCCGGGATTCCGGGCCAGGAGGGCGTTCACGCCGCCATGGCAAGCGACGCGGAGCCGGTCGCCCAGGAAGAAAAGACGCTCTCCCGCCCCAACGGCAAGCTCGACACGGTCGGGCAGAAAAACGAGCTCATCCGGGTCCGGTTCGCCAACCTGATCGACAGGCTCGAGGAAATCCGCAGCCTCAAGGACGATTTCACCCTCCTCAGCGAGCCGGTCTACGATCTCATCCGCTCCTATCCGCAAATCCAGTCCCGCCTGCTCGAGACCGAAGCGGTGCTGCGCCAGGAAACCGACACCACCGGTGCGCTGCGGCGTGAATTGACGGATCTCGCCAATTCGCATGCGCGCATGACGGACGATTTCTCCGCCACCGTCTCGCAGCTTCGCAAGGCCGAGGCGAAACTGCGCGAGCAGGAATCGTCGATCGAGGATCTGCGCCTGTCCGTGAAGGACAAGGAGGCGGTCGGGGTCGATCTGGAGAACCAGCTTTCCATCGAGACCGAGCGCGCCCGCAACATCACCGAGGAAAATCAGGCTCTTCGTCTCGAAGCCCAGGAGGCCGACCAGACCGTCGCCCGCGCCGAGCGCGAGCTGATCGAGACCCGCGAGCGGAATGGCTTGCTCGACCACGAGGTCAAGCGCCTCCAGAAGGTGGCCGAGGAGCAGAATTACCGGCTGTCGAACCTCACGAACCGCTACAGCGAAATGGAAACGCAGCTCGAGACGACGCGCCAGCGCGCCTCCGAGCTCGAAACCAAGCTCATGTCGGAGCAGGTGGCCCGCCAGCGGCTGGAAACGCATCTCGATTCCGAGCGCTCCGCGCACCAGACCGACCTGTCGTCGCTCGATATGAAGATCGAGGGTCTCACCTCGCGCCTCGCGGCGACCGACAAGATCCTGGCCCATACACGCGACCAGTTGCGGGACAAGAACGAGGCGCATCGCGGGGTCGAGCGCACGCTGAAAGAAACCGCCATCGAGAAAAACACCCTCGACCGGCGGCTCGAAGCGACGCAGCAGGAAGTCGAGCGGCAGGTTGCCATGGTCAACGAGCTGCAGCGCTCCCGCATCGAGCTGCAGGAACGCGTCGAAATGCTTAACAAGGCGATCGCCGCCAAGGACTTCCAGATCGAGAGCTCCGACAACAAGGTGGCCAATCTCTCGGAGCGCATCGACCAGCTCACCAAGCGGTTCGACTAGGACCGGGCGACCCTTGAGGCCGCCAATCGCCGCCTGACCGAAGAGCTCCAGAACGAGAAGGCGGAGCGCTCGCTCATCCAGGGCGCCCTGGAAATTTCGCGGGAGAGCCGCGTCA
Organism: Microvirga sp. P4_A5; assembly: GCF_056402495.1. Classification (NCBI taxonomy): domain Bacteria; kingdom Pseudomonadati; phylum Pseudomonadota; class Alphaproteobacteria; order Hyphomicrobiales; family Methylobacteriaceae; genus Microvirga; species Microvirga sp. P4_A5. Next base: position 9,647 of record NZ_JBFUHH010000099.1, read on the forward strand.
AGATCCAGAAGAAATACGTCAGCCTCCGCAAGAACACCCGTCTCGACGCCCAGAGCGACGATGGAGGGCTGCTCGATGCCGACGAGGCGGAGACGAATGTTCTTCCGTTGAAGTCCTCCGACGCCGAGTAGCCCAATCCACGGACGGGGACGACGGCTCGAAACCGCCGGGACCTCTTCCAAAGTCCGGGACCGTGCTTACATCTCCCACGATGCCATTGCGGTGAGGGAGATAAAGTCGTGAACGATCAGGAACGGGAAGTGATCGCGGATATTTTCCGCCGCCTCGAACAAGTCGCGAACGAGATTCGCGATCCGGAAGCCGAGCGGTTCATCGCCGAGCGGATGCGGGCGCAGCCTTACGCGGCCTACGCGATGGCGCAGACCATCTTCATCCAGGAACAGGCGCTCACCAATCTTCAAGCGGAGGTCGAGCAATTGCGCTCCGAGGTCGAGGCTGCGCGGCGGCAGCCGCAGGCGAGCGGCGGCATCCTTTCGTCCCTTTTCGGTGGATCCCCGCGTCACCCCGAGCCGGAGCCTGTTCGGCGCGACGCAGCGGAGGGCGCCCGGCGGACTTCGCCCTGGGGCGCACCCGCCATTCCGCAGCGGATGTCGGGCTACGGCGACGACGCGCCGGCTCAGGGCTCGCCCGGCCCCTGGGGTGGCGGCATGGGCCAGTCGCGGGGCGGCGGGTTCCTTCAGGGAGCCCTTTCAACCGCGGCCGGCGTCGCGGGCGGCATGATGGTGGCCAATGCGCTCTCAAGCGCGTTCGGCGGCAAGCACGGGGCGGAGCCGGCCGCCGGCGACAAGACCGCGCTCGCCGAAACGGGCGCCGCGGACAATGTCACGGACAATGCCGGCATTACGGATTCGCTCTACGAGAATCCCGAGAACGAGCAGCACGCGTCGTTCGATGATTTCGGAGGCGACGGCGGGGATGAGGGTGACTGGGCCTAGGCCCTTCAATGGCCGGCGGTCTTCGAAAAGAGCTGAATGACCAGAACCCCCGCCAGGATGAGGGTGATGCCAGTGACGGCCGGCCCGTCGAGTGATTGACGGTAGACGATCCATCCGATCGCGGCGATCAGCACGATCCCGATGCCCGACCAGACGGCGTATGCGATCCCCACCGGGATCGTGCGCAGCGTCAGGGACAGAAAATAGAACGAGAGTCCATACCCGACGATAACCACGACGGAGGGCCAAACGCGTGTGAACCCCTCGGCTGCCTTGAGGGCGCTGGTGGCGACGACTTCGCACAGGATGGCGACGATCAGGAAGGCGTAAGGCATGGGGCCGGCTTCTCGAAAGGAACCGGCCCTTTATCATATCCGGTCAAAAGGCGCAGCGCCGCCTCAGATCACCACCACGGGCGCTCCCACCGGTACGCGCTTGTAGAGATCGATCACGTCCCGGTTCAGCATGCGGATGCAGCCGGACGACACCGCCTGACCGATCGTGTGCGGCTCGTTGGTGCCATGGATGCGGTAGAGCGACGAACCGAGATAGAGCGCCCGTGCGCCCAGCGGGTTGTCGGGTCCGCCTTCCATATAGGTGGGCAGATCCGGCCGGCGCTTCAGCATCTCTCTCGGCGGACGCCAATCCGGCCATTCCTTCTTCATGGTCACGGATTTCCGTCCCGCCCATTCGAAGCCCGGACGTCCGACGCCGATGCCGTAGCGGATGGCGCGACCGCCCGGCTGGATCAGATAGAGATATTTCGACGGGGTATCGATGATGAGGGTGCCGGGCTGTTCCCGGCCGCGATAGGCCACGACCTGACGCTCGTATTGGGGCGAGATGGCATAGCCGACGCCGTCATCCTCGGCCTCGTAGCCCGGCAACGGCGTTCCGCCATACGCATAGCCGGTCATGGGATCGACGCGCTGGGACCGGGGGCGGGAAGCCGGACGGGTGACGAGGGGATAATTGTCGTTGTAGCCATCGGCCGGATATCCGGGCGGATATCCATAGCCCGGCACGCGCAAGGCATTTCCGTAGACGTCACGGGGCACATAGGGCTGCGCCGAAACGGTCGCCGGGACGAGAAGGGCCAGGACGGCGGTTCCAAGGAGCCAGTGACGCATCGCAGTCGATCCTGTGTGTTTTGTCTCATCGCATAACGACAAGCGCGGCGTTTGTTTCCAACCGTTCCGGCGAAAAGCCGGCCGCCGCGGGATGCATTTTCTCTCGCGGACGGCGGCAACTCTGATGCCCATCGCGATGAACTGCGATATGAGCAGGCCCTTGCCGCGCGCCATCCCGGAACGCGCATTTTCGATAGTCGTCCAGCATCATGCAATTCGGTCCCGCCCTGCGGGCGGCCGCGGGGATCGCGGTCCTGTCCATCATGGATGCCATCATCAAGGCGATGGCCCTCCATTATTCGACTTTCCAGGTCACTTTCCTGCGCTTTGCCTTCGGCACGCTGGTCGCAACCGCCATCGTCGCCGCGATACGGCCCGGCTGGCCGGGCCCCGAAACCATCCGGGCCAATCTCGTGCGGTCGGTGGTGGGCGTCCTGACGGCGGTAAGCTTTTTCTATGCTCTCGGGCAATTGCCGCTAGCCGAGACGCTGGTGTTGTCGTTCCTCTCGCCGATGTTCGTGGCGCTGTTCGGGCTGCTGCTGTTGCGCGAGCGGGTCGATAGCCGTGTGCTGGCGGCGATCGCGGTGGGTTTCGGCGGAACGCTGGTCGTCGTCCTGGGACAGACGGGACCGGAGAGCGGTGCGCGCTCCTGGACCGGGGTCGGCGCGGCGCTGCTCTCGGCGGTGACTTACGCATTGAGCATGGTACTGCTGCGCCAGCGGGCCCAGCGGGACAAGTTCATCCACATCGTCTGGTTGTCGAATATCGGGCCGGCGGTTCTGGTGGCCCCTTTCGCATTGATGGCGTGGCAGCCCGTAGCCACCCTCCATCTCGGCTGGTTCCTAATGATGGGGTTGCTCGGGACCACAGGCCATATTCTCCTCGCCACCGCCTACGCCAAGGCCGAGGCGGCCCGGCTCGCCCCCCTCGAATATACGGCCCTGATCTGGGCGGCCTTCATCGGCTATGGGGTTTTCCACGAGGTCCCCACCTGGGCTACCCTCGGGGGCGGCATCCTGATCGTGGCCGCCGCGGCCCTCGCGTCCCGCCGCTAGGGACCGAAATATCGGCCAAGGTTCCCTCACTCGCCTTGACTCGCGGAGCGCTCGACCTTATCTCGCGGCTGGCTGTTAGCACTCTGTTCAAAACAGTGCTAACAGTCGCGAATTCAAAAAAGGCGCGCCTGAGGGCTGCGCCGATAGTCATAAGAGGAAGTTCCATGAAATTCCGTCCGCTGCACGACCGCGTCGTCGTCCGTCGCCTTGAGAGCGAAGAGAAGACGAAGGGCGGCATCATCATCCCCGATACCGCCAAGGAAAAGCCGCAAGAGGGCGAAATCGTCGCCGTCGGCCCGGGCGCCCGGGATGAAGCCGGCAAGCTTGTGGCCCTCGATGTGAAGACGGGCGACCGCGTCCTCTTCGGCAAGTGGTCCGGCACCGAGGTCAAGATCGACGGTCAGGATCTCCTGATCATGAAGGAATCCGACATCATGGGCGTGATCGCGCAGTAATTCCGCGCGCCGCTCCTTTTTTGCGAATCCACTCAATTTAACTGGAGGCAAAGCCTATGGCTGCCAAAGACGTAAAATTCTCCTCCGATGCCCGTGAAAAGATGCTCAAGGGCGTCGACATCCTCGCCGACGCCGTCAAGGTCACGCTGGGTCCCAAGGGCCGCAACGTGGTCATCGAGAAGTCCTTCGGCGCTCCGCGCATCACCAAGGACGGCGTGACGGTCGCCAAGGAAATCGAACTTGCGGACAAGTTCGAGAACATGGGCGCCCAGATGGTTCGTGAGGTCGCATCCAAGACCAACGACATCGCCGGCGACGGCACCACCACCGCCACCGTTCTGGCCCAGTCGATCGTCCGCGAGGGCGCCAAGTCGGTTGCGGCCGGCATGAACCCGATGGACCTCAAGCGCGGCATCGACATGGCTGCCGCCGAAGCCGTCCGCGACATCCAGGCCCGCGCCAAGAAGGTGCAGTCGTCCGATGAAGTGGCGCAGGTCGGCACCATCTCGGCCAACGGCGATTCCGAAATCGGCCAGATGATCGCTCACGCGATGCAGAAGGTCGGCAACGAGGGCGTCATCACGGTCGAGGAAGCCAAGACCGCCGAGACCGAACTCGACGTCGTCGAAGGCATGCAGTTCGACCGCGGCTACCTCTCGCCGTACTTCATCACCAACGCCGAGAAGATGGTGGCCGAGCTCGAGGATCCCTACATCCTCATCCACGAGAAGAAGCTCTCGTCGCTCCAGACCATGCTGCCGATCCTCGAAGCCGTCGTTCAGACCGGCAAGCCGCTCCTCATCATCGCTGAGGACGTGGAAGGCGAGGCTCTCGCGACCCTCGTCGTCAACAAGCTCCGTGGCGGCCTGAAGATCGCCGCCGTCAAGGCTCCGGGCTTCGGCGACCGCCGCAAGGCCATGCTCGAGGACATCGCCGTCCTCACCGCCGGTCAGGTCATCTCCGAAGACCTCGGCATCAAGCTCGAGACCGTCACCCTCGACATGCTGGGTCGCGCCAAGCGCGTCCGCATCGACAAGGAAAGCACCACGGTCATCGACGGTGCCGGCCAGAAGAAGGACATCGAGTCCCGCGTGGCGCAGATCAAGGCGCAGGTCGAGGAAACCACCTCGGACTACGACCGTGAGAAGCTTCAGGAGCGTCTGGCCAAGCTCGCAGGCGGCGTCGCGGTGATCCGCGTCGGCGGCGCGACCGAAATCGAGGTGAAGGAGAAGAAGGACCGCGTCGACGACGCTCTCAACGCCACCAAGGCGGCCGTTGAAGAAGGCATCGTTCCCGGCGGCGGCGTCGCTCTGCTGCGCGCCAAGGCTGCGGTCCAGAAGCTCAAGACCGACAACCCGGACGTGAAGGCCGGCATCAACATCGTGCTCCGCGCGCTTGAGGCCCCCATCCGTCAGATCGTCGAGAACGCCGGCGTCGAAGGCTCCATCGTGGTCGGCAAGATCCTCGAGAACAGCTCCGAGACCTACGGCTTCAACGCCCAGACCGAAGAGTACGTGGACATGCTCCAGGCCGGTATCGTCGACCCCGCAAAGGTCGTCCGCACCGCCCTCCAGGACGCAGCCTCGGTCGCCGGCCTGCTGGTGACCACCGAAGCCATGGTGGCCGAAGCTCCCCGTCGCGAATCCGCTCCCCAGATGGGCGGCGGCGGCGGCATGGGCGGCATGGGCGGCATGGACTTCTAAGTCCATCCAACCTTTCGAGACCAACGAGGCCCCGGAGCGATCCGGGGCCTTTTTTGTTGGCCAGGCGGACGGGAGACGAAG
>NZ_JBFUHH010000100.1:0-14950 GCF_056402495.1 Microvirga sp. P4_A5
GTGCTGAAGAGGCTCGACCTGCCGTTCCGCACCATGACCCTGTGCACAGGAGACATGGGCTTTGCCTCCGCCAAGACCTACGACATCGAGGTGTGGCTGCCGGGGCAGGGGATGTATCGCGAGATTTCGAGCTGCTCCGTCTGCACGGATTTTCAGGCGCGGCGCATGAATGCGCGCTATCGCGCGGCTGGCGACAAGAGCCCGCGCTTCGTCCACACCCTCAACGGCTCGGGCCTTGCTGTCGGACGCACGCTCGTGGCGGTTCTCGAAAACTATCAGAACGAAGACGKCAGCGTCACGATTCCGTCGGCGCTGCAGCCCTATATGGGCGGCATCACCCGCATCGAACGACAGGATTGACATGCGCATTCTCTGCACCAACGACGACGGCATCCACGCTCCCGGTCTCCAGACTCTCGAGGCGATCGCGCGCGCTCTCTCCGACGACGTGTGGGTGGTGGCGCCCGAAACGGATCAGAGCGGCGTGGCGCATTCGCTGTCGCTCAACGATCCGCTGCGGCTGCGCGAGATTTCCGATCGGCATTTCGCCGTCAAGGGCACGCCCACCGATTGCGTCATCATGGGTGTGCGCCATCTCATGCGCGAGTCGAAACCCGATCTCGTTCTCTCCGGCGTCAATCGCGGCCAGAACGTCGCCGAGGATGTGAGCTATTCGGGAACCGTCGCGGGCGCCATCGAAGGCACCATCCTCGGCATTCCGTCGATCGCGCTCTCGCAGGCCTACAGCGCGGGCAATCGCAAGAACCTGAAATGGAACTGCGCCGAGCATCACGGACCGAAAGTCGTGCGGCGCATCCTCGATGCGGGAATCGACAAGGGCATTCTGGTAAACGTCAATTTCCCCGATTGCGAGCCCGAAGAGGTCGAAGGYGCCGCGGTGGTGAACCAGGGTGTTCGTACGCAGGAACTTCTCAAACTCGACGAGCGCGCGGACGGGCGCGGCAACGCGTACTTCTGGATCGGGTTCGAAAGGCGTCCCTTCACGCCCGGCAACGGCACCGATTTGTGGGCCATCGCCAATCGACGCATTGCCATCACGCCTTTGCGCCTCGACATGACCGATGAGCCGACGTTGACCCGTTACGCGCAATTGTACGACTAGGAAACACCAACCGCCATGACAGGCAAAATTCCGCGAGCGAACCAGATGCATTTGCCGTTCGACGCGGATGAGCCGGATTATGACGGCGCGGATGGCGAAGCGGTCGGCGTTGCCTCCTTCATCCTGTCGCTGCGCGCGCGCGGCATCCGCGATACCGGCCTTCTGCGCGCCATGGAACTCGTGCCGCGCGAAGTCTTCGCGCCGCGACGCTTCACGGATCTGTCGCGCACCGACGTCTCGCTCCCGCTCCCTTGCGGACAGACGATGACGGCGCCGCGCACGGTAGCGACGATGCTGCTGGCGCTCGGCCTCCAGTCCGGCCAGCGCGTTCTCGAAATCGGCACCGGCAGCGGCTATGTGACGGCGCTCCTCGCACGGCTCGGCGCCGAGGTGGTCTCGATCGAGCGCTTCAACACGCTGGCAGACAGCGCCGTCCAGCATCTCAAGATCGTCGAGGCCACGAACGTGCGCATCGAGACCGGCGACGGGCTCGCCGCGCGTCCGCGCGAGCGGTTCGACCGCATCCTTCTCAACGGAGCCTGGCCCGATATTCCGGCGGCGCTCCTGTCCCTGATCGGCCCCGGCGGGCGCGTGATCGGCGCGCTCACCACCGAGAGCCTGCCGCGACTCGTGCGCGTGGACCGTCTCGATGACGGCGAATACCGACAGGATTACGGCGCCAATCTTCGCCTGTCCTCTCTGTTGGGAGGGGCCGCCACGACGCTCTGAAAGGGTCGTGAAAAAAATCGCATAATGTTGCCACAAAGGCTGGCGCAGCAACGGATGCTTAACCTGAATCTGTTTTTAATCACGCCATCGAGTTTGCGTTGTGGTTGGGGTGGATTATGCGTCAGCGTGTGGGTTCGGGGCATTGGGTCGCGGTATCGCGGATCGCTCTGGTGAGCTTGATCGGTAGTGCGGCTGCAGCGTGCAGTTCCGACACCATGCGGTTTGCGGATACGCCGTTTTCCAACCCGTTCGCGAGCAGCGCGAGGGTGGAAACCAGCAGCGCTCAGGGCGGCAATCAGGCCCCCGCGCAGCAGGCGCCGATGCAGACAGCCTCCGTGCAGTCGCAATCCCTGCCTCCGATCCAGTCACAGGCCTCCCGTTCGGGAAGCGGCACCCAGATCACGGTTTCGCCAAACGACAGCCTGACCATGATTTCCCAGCGCTACGGCGTGCCGGCGAGCCAGATCCTCGCGGCGAACGGGATGCAGAACGCCAACCAGATCACCCCCGGCACCCGCCTGACCATTCCCGCACATGGCTCCGCCGTCCAGACGCAGGTGGCCTCGGCTCCCGTGCGGGCCGTCTCCAGCCCCGCATCCGCTCCTGCCGGCCAGACGAAGTTCCGTCTCGTCGATTCCTCCAAGAACAAGGCCGAGGTCGAAGTCGCCGAAGCGCCGAAGCGCGTCCGTCCGGGGATGGCCTCGAGCCAGCCGGTCAGGGTCGCATCGGCGACGTCGGAGCCCGTGATGTCGGCGCCCGCGCCTGCGCCCGCCGCCCAGAAGGTTGCGTCGCTTCCCGAGGCGAAGCCCATCAAGCCGGCTCCTGTCGCGCCGGTCGTCGAACCCGCGCCCGTGGCCGCGCCAGCCGCCAAGGCTCCGGTCGCCGATCCCGAACAGACCGCCAGCGTCTCGAACGACAATTCAGGTGATTTCCGCTGGCCCGCCCGTGGCCGCGTCATCGCCGGGTTCGGCGCCAACGGCGGCAACGAGGGCATCAATATCGCGGTGCCGGAAGGCACGCCCGTCAAGGCCACCGAGGCCGGCACGGTCACCTACGCGGGCAGCGAGGTGAAGGGCTACGGCAATCTGGTGCTGATCCGGCACGAGAACGGCTTCGTCTCGGCCTACGCCCATAACGGCGCGCTCAGCGTGAAGCGCGGCGAGACGGTGAAGCGCGGCCAGGTCATCGCCACCTCGGGCCAGACCGGCAACGTGACCTCGCCGCAACTCCATTTCGAGATCCGAAAGGGCGCGACCCCGGTCGACCCGATGAAGCATCTCGGCGGCTAATTCGATCCAAGTTTACCGATCCGCCTCCAGCGAGGCAGGTCGTCTTGAGGGGATGGCGGGCTCAGCCGCCATCCCCTTTTTTTGCGCTTCCGCCGTCATGGCCGGACTTGAGCCGGCCACCCACGATTTTTGACGGCGGCAAGAGACGTGGGTACCCGGGGCAAGCCCGGGCATGACAATGTGCAGGATAAATCGACTAGATCGCCTTGCCCTGCCGGCCCGCCAGGTCCTGAATGAACTGCCAGGCGGTCCGCCCGGAGCGCGCGCCACGGGTCGTCGCCCATTCCAGCGCCTCGGCCCGGATGGCTTCGCGATCGGCCTGAAGGCCGAGATGGTCCACATAGGCGAAGACCATGTCGAGATATTCGTCCTGGCTGCATTTGTGAAAGCCGAGCCAGAGGCCGAACCGGTCCGACAGGGACACCTTCTCCTCCACCGCCTCACCGGGATTGATGGCGGTCGAGCGCTCGTTATCCATCATGTCGCGGGGCATCAGATGGCGACGGTTGGAGGTGGCGTAGAAGATCACGTTCTCGGGACGCCCCTCGATGCCGCCTTCCAGCACAGCCTTGAGCGACTTGTAGGAGGTGTCGTCCGAATCGAACGAGAGATCGTCGCAGAAGATGATGAATCGGTGGGGGTCGGTCCTGAGCAGTCCCATGAGGTCCGGCAGGGTTTCGATGTCCTCGCGATGGATCTCGATCAGCTTGAGGGGCCGGGATGAGGCGTCGCGCAGGTGGTTGATCTCCGCGTGCACGGCCTTCACGAGCGAGGATTTTCCCATGCCTCTCGCGCCCCACAGCAGGGCATTGTTGGCCGGCAGGCCTCTGGCGAAGCGCGTCGTGTTCTCCGACAGGATGTCGCGCACCCGGTCGATGCCTCGCAAGAGGCTCATCTCGACCCTGTTGACCCGGGGCACCGGGGAGAGCCGGCGGCCCGCCGCGTGCCACACGAAGGCGTCGGCGCTCTCGAATTCCGCCTCGAGCCGCCGGGGCGGGGCGAGCCGCTCCAGCGCATCGGCGATCCGCTGAAAAAGCGCCAGGGTATCGGGCGCGACGGGCGTTGACTGGGGCGGGGAGGTTGGCTGCGTCATGGGGAATACGGGTGCTCGATCAAGGGAAAGCCGTGCTTAACCSAAGGACCCGAATGGGTCCATGCGGGGCTCCTGAGGAAAAGCCCGCAACTTCATTGATTTCGCGAGGTCGATCGGTATAGTCCGCCACGTTTCAACCCCCATTTCGCGCGGGTGGGCAGTTTCAGGCCCGCCACGCGCCATCATCCATGGAGAGCCACTTGTTCATTTCGCCCGCTTACGCTCAAGGGTTTCTCGGTGGCGATGGCGCGACCTCGCTCATCACCAACCTCGTGCCGTTCATCCTCATTTTCGTCATCATGTGGTTCCTCATCATTCGTCCGCAGCAGAAGCGGGTGCGCGAGCATCAGGAGATGATCAAGAACGTTCGTCGCGGCGACACCATCGTGACCACGGGCGGCATCATCGGCAAGGTGACCAAGGTCGTCGACGGCACGCCGGACATCGACGTGGAGATCGCCAACGGCGTCAACGTCAAGGTGGCGCGCGCCATGATTTCCGAAGTGCGCACCAAGGGCGAGCCGGTCAAGGCCTGACGAATCGGTTGTTGCGTTGGAAAGGTTGAGCTGACGATGCTGCGCTTCTCGAAATCGAAGATCATCTTCACGGTGGGGATCATCGTCATCGGCCTGTTGCTCGCCGTTCCGAGCATGATGAGCCGCGAGCAACGCGAGGCATTCCAGCGCGCGCTGCCCGGATGGGTGCCGTCGTGGATCGTGCCGTCGCGCGCCATCGTGCTCGGTCTCGACCTGCAGGGCGGTTCGCACGTCCTGCTCGAGGTCGACGTGCCGGATCTGATGCGCACCCAGACGACGCAGCTTCGCGACGACATCCGCCGCATCCTGCGCGAGACCCGTGTGACGCCGCAGGGCGGCATCCAGCTCACGCCGCGCGGCGCACAGATCCGCGTGCCCGACGTCGCGGATCGCGACAAGGTGCTGCCGAAGCTGCGCGAGCTGTCGCAGCCGCTCGGAAGCGCCGTGCTGGGGCAGGGCGGCGGTCGCGACCTCGACGTCTCGGTGACGCCTGACGGCCTGATCGCGCTCAACTATTCGGAAGCCGGCGTGAACGAGAAGGTTCGCCGCGCCGTCGACCAGGCGATCGAAGTCATCCGCCGCCGCATCGACGTCACGGGCACGACCGAGCCCAGCATCCAGCGCCAGGGCGCGGACCGTATCCTCGTGCAGGTGCCCGGTCTGCAGGACCCGCAGCGCCTCAAGGAATTGCTGGGCCGCACGGCGAAGCTCGAATTCCGCCTGCTCGCTCAAACCGGCGCGGCCGACGTGGACATGCTGCCCATGAAGGAAGAGGGCGGCAATCGCGTTCCCGTGGAGCGGCGCGTCATCGTCGACGGCAGCGATCTTGTCGATGCGCAGCCGGCTTTCGACAGCCGCACCAACGAACCCATCGTCAATTTCCGCTTCAACGTGCGCGGCGCACAGCGCTTCGGGCAGGCGACCACGGAGGCTATCGGCCGTCCGCTCGCCATCGTGCTCGACAACGAGGTGATTTCCGCGCCCACCATCCAGTCGGCCATCACCGGTGGCGCCGGCCAGATTTCCGGCCGCTTCACCGTGCAGCAGGTCAACGATCTGTCGGTTCTGCTTCGCGCCGGCGCCCTGCCGGCGAAGCTGACCATCGTCGAGGAGCGCACGGTCGGTCCGGGGCTCGGGCAGGACTCGATCGAGGCGGGCAAGAAGGCCACCTACGTGGCGACGATCTTCGTCGTGATCTTCATGTTCGCCACCTATGGGCTCTTCGGCCTTTTCGCCAATATCGCGCTCGTGGTCCATGTGGGCCTGATCTTCGGCCTCATGTCGATCCTCGAGGCGACTCTGACGCTGCCGGGCATCGCCGGCATCGTGCTCACCATCGGTACAGCGGTCGATTCCAACGTGCTGATCTACGAGCGCATCCGCGAGGAATTCAAATCCGGACGCTCGATGGTGTCGGCCATCCAGGCGGGCTTCGACCGCGCCTTCGCCACCATCGTGGATTCCAACAGCACCATGGCGATCGCCGCCGTGATCCTGTTCTTCCTCGGCTCGGGCCCGGTTCGCGGCTTCGCAGTCGTGTTCATTCTCGGCATCCTGACGACGGTTCTCACCGCCGTGACCCTGACGCGCATGATGATTGCGCTCTGGTATCATTGGGTGCGTCCGAAAACCCTTCCGTTCTAAGGAGTTCTCATCGTGCGCCTCATCCGGCTCTGGCCCGACGACTCCCGCTTCGACTTCATGCGCTTCCGGCGCTTCTCGTTTCCGTTCTCCGCCATCATCTCGGTGGCGACCGTCGTGCTGTTGCTGACGGTCGGCCTCAATTTCGGCATCGACTTCAAGGGCGGCACGCTCATGGAGCTGCAGGCCAAATCGGGCCAGGCCGACGTGGGCAAGGTCCGCGAGGCTGCCAACGGCTTCGGCTTCGGCGACGTCGAGGTGCAGGAATTCGGCACCGCCGGCGGCATCTCGCTGCGCTTCGCCATTCAGGAAGGCGGCGAAGCCGCCCAGAGCGCTGTCGTGCAGAAAGCACGCGACACCTTCGGCGGCGAATACGAGTTCCAGCGCGTCGAGACGGTGGGCCCGCGCGTGTCGGGCGAGCTCGTGCAATCGGGCACCATCGGCATCATTCTGGCGGTCGTCGCGGTGCTGTTCTATCTCTGGTTCCGCTTCGAGCGCGAATTGGCGGTCGGCGCGATCATCGGAACGCTGCACGACATCGTGCTGACGCTCGGGTTCTTCGTGATCACCCGTCACGAATTCAACATGACGTCCATCGCGGCGATCCTCACCATCGTGGGCTATTCGTTGAACGAGACCGTGGTGGTGTTCGACCGTACGCGCGAACTCATGCGCCGCTACAAGACCATGCCGTCGGTCGAGCTACTCAATCTCTCCATCAACAACACGATGTCGCGCACGGTGATGACCGCGGTCACGACCGCGCTGTCGCTGCTGGCGCTCGTGCTCTTCGGCGGGCGCGCCATCGAGGGTTTTGCCCAGGTGATGCTCTACGGCGTCGTCATCTGCACCTATTCGGCGATCTGCATCTCCTCGCCGATGCTGATCTACATCGGCCTGCGCGGCTCGGAAGCGGCAAAGTCGGTGGGCGGCAAGGTGGCGCCGGCGGAGTAGGGGCGATGAGCGGCGGTGGCCGGATCTATGAGGGCTTCGTTCCCGGACGTCACCTGATCGACGCCTATGGCAATGGGGGCTTTCGCTTCGCCGAGATGTCCCATCGCGGCTCGATCCTCGCGTTGCCGTCCGGTGTTCTGGCATGGCCCGTCACGGCGATGGCGGATGTGACGCCGGAGAGCCTCGCGYCGATCTTCGCGCAAGGGCCCGAGCTGGAATTGCTGCTTTTCGGCACCGGAACCGAGATGATCGCGCTGCCGGAATCCTGGCGCGCGCGTTTCCGCGCGGCCGGCATCGGGCTCGACGTGATGCAGACCGGCGCGGCGGCGCGCACCTACAACGTGCTGCTGGCGGAAAACCGCAAGGTCGGCGCCGCGCTGATCGCCGTGCCCTGACATGGCCGACGACGCGCTGGCTTTCGCCTATTCGCATTGCGAAGAACTCGTCCGCGACGTGGATGAGGACCGTTTTCTCGCGGCGCAGTTTTCCCCCGCCGACAAGCGTCAGCATCTCTTCGCCCTCTACGCCTTCAGCCATGAAATCGCACGGGTGCGCGATTCTGTGCGCGAGGCGATGATCGGCGAGATCCGGCTGCAATGGTGGCGCGACACGCTTCAGGGCGAGGCGCGGGGCGACGTCAAGGCGAACCCCATCGCGGCCGCGCTCGATCATACCATCGTGAAGTTCCGGCTCCCCCGTCAGGCGCTCGTGGACCTGATCGATGCGCGCGTGTTCGATCTCTATGACGATGCGATGCCGAGCCTGAACGATCTCGAAGGATATTGCGGCGAGACCTCGTCCAGCCTGTTCCGGTTCGCGTCCATCATCCTCTGCGACGGCATCGATCCCGGCAGCGCGGACGCGGCGGGCCATGCGGGCGTCGCTTATGCGATCACCGGGCTCCTGCGCGCCTTTCCGTGGCATGCCCGGCGGGGTCAGATCTACATTCCGGCGGAGATCCTGGAGCGCCATGGCGTGGTCCGCGACGACATCGTGAGCGGCCGGGGCGGTCCGGGTCTCGCCGGTGCGCTCGGCGACCTTCGCGCAGTTGCCCGCTGGCACCTGGAACAGACGCGCAGCCTGCGCGCGACGATCAGGCCGGACGTCAAGCCGGCCTACCGCTCGCTCGCCCTCGTGGAACCCTATCTGCGGCGGATGGAGCGGGCCGATTACGACCCTTTCAACACCCCCGTCGACGTCGAGAAATGGCGCAAGATCTGGGCTCTGTGGCGCGGATGGGCGGCGTGAGCGCCAGTAACCCGACCAAGGGTGCCGGGGCCGTCGCTATGCACACCCGCGAGACCCTTTCGCGAGGCATGCCCTTTTTCCAACACGGTTGGCGTGTTAACGCGATGCTGGATGTGATGACGGCCACGCTTGGCCAGTCTGTCGATAGCGTGGATGCCATATGAAACTCGGATGGAAGCGGGCCGCCCTCCTGCTCGCAGCTTTGACCGGTAGCGCGAGCGGCGCCCTGGCGGATCGCATCAAAAACCCGACCGCCGTCTTCTCCGGCCTCGACAAGATCACCGGCCGCATCGTTTCCTTCGAGGTGGGGATCGACGAAACCGTTCAGTTCGGCGCGCTGCAGATGCAGGCGCGCGTCTGTTTCACCAAGCCTCCCAATGAAAACCCGAACACCACCTCGTTCGTCGAGGTGGAAGAGACCGGGACCGACGGCAAAACGCGGAAGGTCTTCTCCGGCTGGATGTTCGCGTCGAGCCCGGGCCTGCACGGCATCGAGCATCCGGTCTACGATATCTGGCTCGTCGATTGCAAAGGCGGGAAGGAAATCATCCCCGAGCCGAAGGACGTGGCCGAGGAATTGCCGCCGATCGAGGATGCGCGCCCCCCGGCCACCGAGGCGTCCCGACCCGGCGATAGCCGCCCTGGCGATATTATGGCGCCCCCGCCCATCGCGGGCGGTCAGGCCGCGCCGCCGCCACCCGTCGAAGCCGCTCCGCTGCGCCAGCCGACACCCGTGCGGCGCGCTCCGCAGGCGCCGATCATCAACAACGAGCGGACCAACKACCGCTGATCACCGCCGTTCGGCCTCGGCAATCGCCAAGAGGGCTTCTTCGCCGCTGAGGATGGTATCGCGCGGCCAGACGTCCCATCGAGCGTCGTGGTCCATGGCGGCGCGCAGCATCTGCTTGTAGGTCCGCCGCGGAACTTCGCTGGCGCCGAACTGCGCCAGATGCGGCGTCACGAATTGGGTGTCGAGCAGCGTGAAACCGCCTTTTCTCAGCCGGGCGACGAGATGGACGAGGGCCACCTTCGAGGCGTCGCGCTCGCGGTGGAACATGCTCTCGCCGAAGAACGCGCCCTGCAGCCGCACGCCGTAGAGCCCGCCGACCAGGCGGTCGTCCCGGTAGACCTCCACCGTGTGGCAGAAACCGGCATCGAACAATTCGCCGTAGAGCCTGCGGATGCGGCCGCTGATCCAGGTCTTCTCACGGTCGAAGTCCGGCGCCGCGCAGCCCGCGATGACGGCGTCGAAATCCTGGTCCACACGGATCTCGAACTGGTCGGACCGGACCGTCCGGGCCAGCCGTTTGGAAATGTGAAACCCCCGCAGGGGAATGATACCGCGATCCCGTGGCTCGACCCAGAACAGGGTCGGGTCGTTCGCATCCTCGGCCATCGGGAAGATCCCGGCCGCATACGCCCTGAGAAGGATCTCGGGGGTGATTTCGAGAGCGCGATCGGATGCCCTGCTCATTCGGCCAAAACCATCTGGTTGCCAATCGAGAATAAGCCCAGCCGCGCCGAAAGTCAGGCGGGCAGAAGATAAGTTTTCGCGAGCGGCATCCGCGCCCCGTCAGATGTTGTCCACGTCCTCGATCCCGCCGGTCTTCAGGAAGTGTTCGAGCCAGTGGATGTCGTATTGGCCGTTCTGAATGTCGGGATTGCGCACGAGGGTCCGGAACAGCGGCAGGGTCGTGTCGACGCCATCGACGACGAATTCGTCGAGGGCCCGGCGCAGCCGCATCAGGCATTCGTTGCGGGTGCGGCCATGGACGATGAGCTTGCCCACCAGCGAGTCGTAATGCGGCGGAATGCGGTAGCCCTGGTAGGCCGCCGAGTCGACGCGCACGCCGAGGCCCCCGGGGGTGTGGAAGTAGCTGATGGTGCCCGGGGATGGCCGGAAGGTCGAGGGATGCTCGGCATTGACGCGGCACTCGATGGCGTGACCATCGAACCGGACGTCGCTCTGCTTGACCGAGAGCGGCGCGCCGGCGGCGATGCGGATCTGTTCGTTGACGAGGTCGATGCCGGTGATCATCTCCGTCACCGGATGCTCGACCTGGATGCGGGTGTTCATCTCGATGAAGTAGAACTCGCCGTCCTCGTACAGGAACTCGATGGTGCCCGCGCCGCTATATTGCAGATCCTGCATGGCCTTTGCGCACACATTGCCGATCCGCTCGCGCATCTCGACATTGAGGGCGGGCGAGGGGCCTTCCTCCCAGACCTTCTGGTGCCGTCGCTGCAGCGAGCAATCGCGCTCGCCCAGATGAATGGCGTTTCCGCGACCGTCGCCGAGAACCTGGATTTCGATATGGCGGGGCTTTTCGAGAAATTTCTCGATGTAGACCGCATCGTCGCCGAAAGCCGCCTTGGCCTCCGTCCGCGCCGTCTGGAGCGCGTGAACGAGATCGGCCTCCGTTCGCGCCACCTTCATGCCACGCCCGCCGCCGCCGGCGGCGGCCTTGATGATGACGGGGTAGCCGATGTCGCGGGCGATGCGCAGCGCTTCACCCTCGTCGGTGACGCCGCCCTCGGAGCCGGGGACGCAGGGGATGCCGAGGCGCTTGGCGGTGCGCTTGGCTTCGATCTTGTCGCCCATGATGCGGATATGCTCCGCCTTGGGGCCGATGAAGGCGATGTGGTGATGCTCCAGCACCTCCGCGAAACGCGCGTTCTCGGACAGGAAGCCATAGCCGGGATGGATGGCGTCCGCGCCGGTGATCTCGCAGGCGGCGATCAGCGCCGGAATGTTGAGGTAGCTGTCGCGGGCGGCCGGCGGGCCGATGCAGACGCTCTCGTCGGCGAGGCGCACATGCATGGCGTCGGCGTCCGCCGTGGAATGGACCGCCACGGTGGCGATGCCCAGTTCCTTCGCGGCCCGGAGGATGCGCAGGGCGATCTCGCCCCGGTTGGCGATGAGGATCTTGTCGAACATCGCCATCACTCGATGACGAACAGCGGTTCGCCATATTCGACGGGCGTTCCGTCTTCGACATAGATCGCCGTCACGGTGCCGGCGCGCGGCGCCGTGATCTCGTTGAAAGTCTTCATGGCCTCGACGAGCAGAACCTTGTCGCCCACCTGCACCTTGGAGCCGACCTCGACGAAGTTCTTCGCCTCGGGGGAGGGCTTGCGATAGGCGGTCCCGACCATGGGCGACAGCACAGCGCCCGCATGGGCGGCGGCGGCGGCCTTCGCGGTCGAGGCGGCCTCGGCGAGGGTCGGAGGCGGTGCGACGACCGCATTCTGCATCGCCGGAGGCGGCGCATAGGAAACGGCCGCGGCGGTCACCATCCGGGCGACGCGGATGCGCAGGTCGCCTTTTTCGACTTCGATCTCGGTCAGGTCCGTGTCGGAGATCAGGGCCGCGAGCTCACGCACGAGATCGGGATCGAAAGGGTTTTCTTTGGCCATGAGGCAAACCTCTAATCGTTGAGGAACGAATGTCCTGTGAAACTAATGCTTTGAGGGCTTTTCCTGGCGAGCCCGTTCGGCCAGCGCATGGTGGACGGCCTCCAAGCCCAGCAGATAGCTCATCGGCCCGAAACCGCAGATCACCCCGAGCGCGACCGGGGCCATGAGCGAGCGATGACGAAAGCTCTCGCGAGCGTGAACGTTGGAGATATGAACCTCGACCGTCGGCGCGCCGCTGCCCGAGATGGCGTCCCTGAGCGCAACCGAGGTGTGGGTGTAGGCGCCCGCATTGATGACGACGCCCGCGCCTTGCGACCCGGCTTCCTGAATCCAATCCACCAACTGGCCCTCGTGATTGGACTGCCGAAACGTCACCGAGGCGCCCAAAGCGACCGCCTTGTCGCGAACCTGCCGCTCGATATCGGCCAGCGTCAGGCTGCCATAGATCTGCGGCTCCCGGCGGCCGAGAAGATTGAGGTTCGGTCCGTTGAGGACGTGGATGGTGATCATTGCGAGAGGGATCTTCCGGATAGCACCAGAAAATGGAGCCGAAAGGCCGTCTTAGCCAAAACGCCGCCACGGGGGAAGGGAAAAACCGGACCTTTCCAAAGCCAGTGCGACCGGTCCCGCCGCGAAGGCGGGGTCGGGAAGGGGCGTCGGGACGCCGGATCGGCTCCCCTCCTCAGGGTCAAGTGCTGAGCCCGTCAGCAACTGGCCTTGCCGCATTGCCGGGTATTGGCGACGACCTGCCGGAGCGGCTCGAGCCCGACGGCCCCGGGGATGATCTCCTCGCCGACGATGAAGGCCGGCGTGCCGGTCAGGCCGAGCTTGTCGCCGAGGCCGGCATTTTCCTCGATGGCGGCGCGGACTTCCGCCCCGGCCATTTCCTTTTGCAGGCGCGCGACGTCGAGGCCCATTTCCTTGGCCACCGCGAGGGCCCGTTCGCCGTTCACCCGGCCCCGGCTATCCATCAGCTTGACGTGGTAATCGAGAAGCTTCTCGCCCTGGAGCTGGTTCTTGACCGCGAGCCCGACGCGGCTCGCCTCGACCGAATCCGGGCCGAGAACGGGGAAATCCTTCAACACGATGCGAAGCTTCGGGTCGTTCTTGATGAGGGCGCGAACGTCCCCGAGCGCCTTTTTGCAATAGCCGCAATTGTAGTCGAAGAACTCCACCAGGGTAACATCCCCGGTGGGGTTGCCGACGACCAGCGAATGGGGTGAGTTCAGGAGCATTTGGCGCGTCTCCTTCAGGGCGCCGGCCTGCGAGACCCGCTGGGCATCGGCCTGGCGCTTCTCCAGTTCGGCGATGACCTCGGTGATGACCTCGGGGTTCTTCAAAAGGTATTCCCGCACGATCTCGCCGATGGCCTGGCGCTGCGGCTCCGAAAAGGCCGGATTCTGGGCTGTTGCCGGCACGGCGAACGTCATGGCGCCGAGAAGTGCGACGGCCGGGAGCGAATGGAACAGTGAAAAACGCATCTTTGGTCCTTGTTGGGAGCACTGAAGCCCCTGTCGCCGGCAGGCGGCGGATTGTCTCGCGCGAAACCGAGGTCAAATTATGGGCGGCGAAGGCCGCCTGATTCTCCCACAGAACTAGCGGTTTCGCCCGTAGAGCTCAATTCACGCCTTCGTGGAGGTCATGCCGCCCGCCGCGGGGCCTTGAGACGCGACCGGCAAGGGGCTAGGACCCGCGCATGAGAAAAGCACTCCCTGACCCTCACCTTCCCGCTGTCGCGCGCCGCATGGAGCGGGTGTCGTCGTTTCTGGCCATGGACGTGTTGAGCGCCGCCGCGGCGAAAGAAAGGCGGGGCGACAGCGTCATCCACATGGAGGTCGGGCAGCCCTCGGCGCCGGCGCCTCGCGCCGCCCGCGAAGCCGCCAAGGCCGCCCTCGATCTCGGGCGCATCGGCTACACGGAGGCGCTTGGCCTTCAGCCGTTGCGGGAGCGCATCGCACGCCATTATCGCGACAGCTACGGCGTGAGCGTGGCGCCCGAAAGGGTCATCGTGACGACCGGTTCGTCCGCGGGCTTCGTCCTGGCCTTTCTCAGCCTCTTCGATCCCGGCCAGCGCATCGCCATCACGGCGCCGGGCTATCCGGCCTATCGCAACATCATGGAGGCGCTCGATCTCGAACCGGTCGTGATCCCGCTCGCCGCGGCCGATGGCTGGATCATGACCGCCGAGGCCGTCGCCATCGCGCATGCGGAAAAGCCGCTCCACGGCATTCTCGCCATGAGCCCCGCCAATCCCTCCGGAACGATGATCGGACGGGACGCCCTTGCCGAACTCGGTTCCCTGTGCCGCCGTCTCGGACTCTGGTTCATCTCGGACGAGATCTATCACGGCCTGACCTATGCGGCCCCGGCCTCCACGGCCCTGTCGTCGGACGAAGATGCGATCATCATCAACTCGTTCTCGAAATATTACTGCATGACGGGCTGGCGCATCGGCTGGATGGTGGTGCCGGAACGGGTCGTGCGGCCCATCGAGCGGCTGGCCCAGAATCTCTACATCTCGCCGCCCTATCTCTCCCAGGTCGCCGCCTTGGCGGCCTTCGACGCCATCGATGAGTTGGAGGCCGTGAAGGCGGGCTACGCCCGCAACCGCGCCATCCTGCTGCAGGAACTGCCCCGCATCGGCATCGCCGACATGCATCCGGTGGATGGCGCCTTCTATATCTATGCGGATATCGCCCGCTACACGAACGATTCCATCGCGTTCTGCAAACGCATGCTGGAGGAGACCGGCGTCGCCGCGACGCCGGGTTTGGATTTCGACCCCGTCGAGGGCGCGCATTACCTGCGCGTTTCCTTCGCGGGCTCCGAAAACGATTGTCGCGAGACGATCTCCCGCCTCGCGGGATGGTTGAAGTAGGTCGAGCCTGCCCCCGCTTCACCTCTCCCTGAGGGAGAGGTC